>NZ_JBEOVG010000008.1:0-199849 GCF_040295345.1 Actinosynnema sp. NPDC002837 | reverse complement strand
GTCCACGTCACCCCGCGTCGGCGCCGCGCCCTCGTCGGGCACGGCGTAGTTCATTTAAAAATTTTGTGGGTTGGGGTGGAATCGGCCGCGGAAAAGCCCCCCCCCCCCCGCGGCGGGCCCTTCGCTCACCCGGCGGTGCGCACACTGCATATACCCCCTTTTAACGCTCCTTCCAACACCGCATTCTCGCGGTCCGATACTCCTTGCCGGTGAATTCGTCCGCGTTCGCTCCTACTCCGCGTAGGATCGAAACCGATTCCTCTTCACGAATTCCTCGCGAGGAGTATTCCGATGCCGGACATGACCCTCTACCGGGGTGAGCGCGAGAATGTCTGGCCGGCCCCTGCCGTGCGCCTCATCTGGGGCGGCATGACCATTCGCGACCCGTGGCCGGGCGCCCGCCTGCCGAACCAGACGGCCACCGGCGCGTGGTCGGCGTTGTCGCGGGCGATCAGCACCGGCGGCGGCGACCTGGCGGCGTTCTCCCGCACCGTGCGGGCGGCCGGCGTGTCCTACGGCCTGAACTTCACGCGCACGCCCGTGCCCGTCGACCCGGACCGCGAGCACCACTACGTGGTCACCATCCACCACGCCCGCACGTTCCTGCTGCGCTACGGCGGCGTCGGCGGCTGGACGCTCGGCGACGAGGTGCCGTGGGCGTCCGACGCCACCCTGGCCGACCAGGATTACGTGGTGCTCAACGGTCCGAGCGTGAGCCGATCGACGGTGTTGGGTTACGGCCATTTCACCGACACGCCGGAAGTCACCTTGTTCACCGACGTGCCGACCAATTGGGTGACTTCCGTGAACGGCCAGCCGATCGGCGCCCGCGGCGTGCGCGTTTTGACCGATTCAGCGCTTTCCGACGACGAACGGCTCAGGTTGACGAAATTGCGTCGTCCCTAGCGCCGCGCCGGCCGGAGACGACCAACGCGACGAGCGCGACGAGCACGACCGCCACCGCGTGGACCGGCGCGGGCGTGAACGTCACCGCGAGCACGAGCACGGCGGCGGCCGGGAACCCCCAGAGCGCCGGTCCGCGTTGCGCGGGGCGGACCTGGAGCGCCCACACGGCGACCAGGAACACCGCCACCGGCACGGTGGTGGTCAGCCCCGCCGCCACCGTCGACAGGTGCGCGACGTGCAGGTCGTGGTCGACCGAGACCTCGAGTCCCGCGCCGACCGCCGCCACGGAGGCGAACACCAGGTAGTGGCCGTAACCCCACGTGATCGCCTGCGGCAGGGTGTGGAGCAGGTGGTGCGCGGGGTAGTCGAAGTAGAGCCACCACAGCGAGAACACGATCACCAGGCCGGCCGCGGCCAGCGAGATCAGCGCGAAGCTCGCGTGCCCGGCGTCCAGGGCCGCGCCGATCGCGCCGGTCGCGGCCAGGATCGACTCGCCCAGCACGATCAGCGTGAACAGCCCGTACCGCTCCCGACGTGGTGCGGGTGCCACGTCGTCCGGCCGGCGCGCTCCGCCCAGACCGGCACCGCGAGTTCCGCCACCACCATCGCCAGGAAACCGACCAGGAACACGCCGTCGGGCAGGAACAGCCGCGCCACCCAACCGACCTGCACCACCGTGATGCCGATGGCGTACCGCCGGGCGCACCGCTTCCGCTCGGCGTCGGCGCGCGACGCGCGCAGCCACTGCGCCACCATCGCCAACCGCATCAGCACGTACCCGAGCGTGATCACGGTGTAGTCCGAGTGGTCGAACGCCCGGGGCACGCCCGCCGCCAGCACCAGCACGCCCGCGACCTGCACCAGGGTGGTGAGGCGGTACGGCACGTCGTCGGTGTCGTAGGCGGACGCGAACCAGGTGAAGTTCAGCCAGCCCCACCAGATCGCGAAGAACACCAGCAGGTAGCCGAGCACACCGGAGCCGATGTGGTTCTCCGACAGCGCGTGGTGCAGCTTCGCCGCCGCGGACGCGACCGCCACCACGAAGCTCAGGTCGAACAGCAGTTCCAACGGTGTGGCCGCCCGGTGGTCCTCATCGGACCGCCGGGCCGTCATCCGCCGGTACAACGTCGTCATGCCGGCATCATGCCGCGACCACCATCAGCCTGCCGACCCCGAGGTCGAGCGCGACCGCCGTGCCGGGCGGGAAGTCGGCCGCGCGGCCGGACGGCTGGTCGACCCGCACGACCTGGTCGCCGCCGTCGAGCCGCACGGACAGCCTCGTCACCGGCCCGAGGAAGCTCTGCGTGAGCACGCTGCCGGTCAGCGCGCCGTCCGGAGGACCGGAGTGCGGCGCGATGCCGACGTCCTCCGGCCGCACGATCACCTCGACCTCGCCGGTCAGCCCGTCGACCGCGTCGGTGGCCAGCCGGTACGCGCCCAGCCGCACGCCACCGGCCTCGGCGACGCCGCGCAGGGCGTTGGTCACGCCGACGAACCGCGCCACGAACGCCGACGCGGGCTCCCGGTACACGACCGCCGGGGTGTCGAGCTGCTCCAGCCTGCCCTCCGACATCACGCCCACCCGGTCGGAGACGGCCAACGCCTCCTCCTGGTCGTGCGTGACGAACAGGGTGGTCATGCCCAGCTCGGTCTGGATGCGCCGGATCTCGTCACGCAGGTTCACCCGCACCTTGGCGTCCAGCGCGGACAGCGGCTCGTCCAGCAGCAGCACCCTCGGCCGGATCGCCAGCGCACGGGCCAGCGCCACGCGTTGCTGCTGCCCGCCGGACAGCTGGTGCGGGTACCGCTTGCCCAGGTGGGAGAGCCCGACCAGCTCCAGCAGCTCGGCGACCCGCCCGGCCCGGTCCGGCGCCTTGCGCAGCCGCGGGCCGAACGCCACGTTCTGCGTCACGGTCATGTTCGGGAACAGGCTGTAGGCCTGGAACACCATGCCCATGTCCCGCTTGTTCGCGGGCACGCGGGTGATGTCGCGGCCGTCCACCAGGACGGCGCCCGAGTCGGCCTCCTCGAACCCGGCGACGATGCGCAACGCGGTCGTCTTGCCGCAGCCGCTCGGCCCGAGCAGGCTCACCAGCTCGCCCTCGGCGAGTTCCAGGTCGAGCCCGTCGAGCGCGCTCTGGCCGCCGAACGACTTGCGCAGCCCGTCCAGTCGCAGGTACCCCATGATCAGCCTTCCTCGACGGCGGCGCCCCGCCGCCGCCCGCCGACGAACGAGAGCAGGAACAGCAGCGCGAACGCGAACAGCAGGCTCAGCAGCGACACCGCGATCGACACGCCCGCGTCGCGCTTGCCGAGCAGGTTGACCCGCACCTGCAAGGTGTCGAAGTTCAGCAGCGACGCGATGGTGAACTCGCCGAGCACCAACGCCACCGACAGCAGCGACGCGCCGAGCAGCGCGGTGCGGATGTTGGGCACCACGACCCGCAGCAGCACCGTGCCCCAGGACGCGCCGAGGCCGCGCGCCGCTTCCGCCAGCGTCTTCAGGTCGATCGCGGACAGGCCCGCGTCGATCGCCCGGTAGGCGAACGGCAGCACCAGCACCGCGTAGGCGAACGTCAGCGTCAACGGCGAGTCGCCGAGGAAGTAGTTCACCCACGCGTACAGCGGCGCCATGCCCACCACCAGCACGATCGCCGGGATCGCCACGGGCAGCAGGCACAGGAACTCCACCAGCCGCCGCAGCGCGGGCAGCCGCAGCCTGATCCACGCCATCGTCGGCACCAGCAGCACCAGCACGACCAGCGAACTGGCCAATGCGAGCTGCACCGACACTCCGATCGCCTCGACCAGGTCCGGGTCGTCCACGATCGCCGTCCACGACGCGAGGCTGCGCGTGCCGTTCGCGCCGCGGGTGGAGAACTCCGCCATCGCGACCAGCGGCAGCAGGAAGAACGCGCCGAGCACGGCCAGGATCGAGAACCGCGCGAGTCCGCGCTTGGTCACCGCTGCCATCGCGCGAACCTCCGCTGCACCAGGGCGTACAGGCCCATCGCCACGCCGACCACCACGACCATGCCCAGGCCGAGCGCCTTGCCCAGGTTCTCCCGGCCCAGCAGCACCTCGCCGGCCAGGAAGCCGCGGATCTGCAGCGGCACGATCGGGCTGCCCTGCGACACCAGCGCCGCCGCCGTGGCGTAGGCGGAGAACGCGTTGGCGAACAGCAACAACAACGCGCCGAGGAACGCGGGCAGCAGGATCGGGCCGCCGACGTGCCGCCAGTAGGTCCACGCCGAGCCGCCGAGGCTGTCCACCGCCTCCCGCCACTGCGGGCGCAGGCCGTCCAGCGCGGGCAGGAACACGATGACCATCAGCGGGATCTGGAAGAACGTGTAGACCAGGGTCAGGCCGGGCAGCTCGAACAGCCACGCGCCGCCGGCGAACAGGTCGACGCCGAACGACTCGCGCAGGAACCGCGTGACGAGGCCCTGGAAGCCGATCGTGGCGAGGAACGCGAACGCCAGGGGCACGCCGCCGAACTGGGCGAGCACCCCCGCGCCGGCCACCACCACGCGGCGCAGCGGGCCGTCCGGCCGGCCGACCGCCACGGCCCACGACAGCAGCGCGCCGAACACCGCGCCGAGCATTGCGGTGATCGCGGACAGCTCCACGCTGCGCAGGAACGCCTGGAGGTACGCGCCGCGGGTCAGGTCGGCGAGGTTGGCCACCGTGAAGCCGCCGTCCGCGTCCTGGAACGCCCCGGCCAGCACCAGCGCGGTCGGGTACACCAGGAACGTGCCGACGTAGGCCAGGAACGGCACCACGACCAGCCACGCCAACCAGCTCCGGCCGGGCCCGGGGCCGGGAGCGGCCCGATCGGCTCCCCCGACCCCGGTCGTGACGGGTGCGACCACCGGTCAGCCCACCGCCTGCGCCCACGTCGAGGCGAGCACCTGCTTGGCCTTGTCCGACTGCTCCTGGGTCGGGAACACCTGCGCGCCGGACGTCTCCGGCAGCTTCGCCGCCGCCTCCGCGTCGATCGTCCCGGCCTTGGCCAGCGCGTCCATCCGCACGGGCCGCGACAGGCCCTTGAGGAAGATGTTCTGGCCCTTGTCGGAGTACAGGAACTCCTGCCACAGGCGCGCGGCGGCCGGGTGCGGCGCATCCTTGTTGATCGCCTGGTTGTAGTAGCCGCCGACCTGCGCGTCCGCCGGGACGACGACCTTCCAGTCCACCTTGCCCGCGAGCTTCGCGGTCTGCGCGGCGTTGGTGTAGTCCCAGTCGATCACGACGGGCGTCTGGCCGGACTCGATGGTCGCGGGCGACGGGTCGACCGGCAGGAAGTTGCCCGCGGCCTTGAGCTGCTTGAAGAACTCGACGCCGGGCGCGATGTCGTCGGCCGAGCCGCCGTTGCCCAGCGCGGCCATCACCACGCCGGAGAACGCGGCGCCGGCCTGCGTCGGGTCGCCGTTGAGCGCGACCTTGCCCTGGTACTCGGGCTGGAGCAGGTCCTTGACCGAGGTCGGCGCGGGCACCTTGGCGGCGTCGTAGCCGATGGACATGAAGCCGCCGTAGTCGCCGTAGTAGAGCCCGGACGGCTCCTTCAGCTCGTCGGCGATGTCCGCCCACGTGCGCACCTGGTAGGGCGCGAACAGGTCCTTGTTGGCCAGCGCCACGTTCAGGCCGAGGTCGAACACGTCCGGGGCGCGGTCGCCGCCCTTGAGCTGCTTGGCCGCGTTGATCTCGTCCTGGCTGGACGCGTCGGGCTGCGCGGAGTCGACCTCGATGCCGTACTCCGCCTCGAACGCCTTGATCATCTCGCCGTAGTTGGCCCAGTCCGGCGGCAGGGCGATGACGTTGAGCCTGCCCTCCTTCTTGGCGGCCTCGACGAGCTTGTCGAACCCGCCGAACTCGGCGGCGGACTTCGCGGTCGCCGCGGGCGTGTCGCTCGCGGCGCCGTCCTTGGGCGGCGGCGTGCCGCAGGCCGCGACCAACGCCAGCGCGGTGACGCCGACGCCTACCGACCGCAGGACTCGGGTGTGGTTCACGGGAACCTTCCTCGGGTGACAAGGGTTTTTTCGCGGACGACCAAAACGTGTGGCCCAGCGGAGGATTCGGGACGTCGCGCGCACTTGTCAAGCGGGGTGAGCTGACTGAGACCGGGTCGACCGGGTGAGCGAATTCCGGGTGGTCCGGGGATGTCCGAAGGGTTAACGGCGACACCGGCCGGATCGGCCCGGATCAGCCGCTGAACTAGCCCGTTCGGCGGAGCGGACAACGTCGACAGTCACCGTGCGGATAGGCCGGTTGGGCCATCCGGATGTTTCGCGCTCGGAAGAGCGTGACGGTCCACCCCTATTTTTGCCTAATTGTCTACTCACATTTCCGGGTTCGGTAACGCGTTCCGAGCGGCCCTCGACACCCGGTTGTCACGTGACGGAAATGCCCGAACAACTGCCGAACCCGAAGAAGGGCAGATCCATGCTCCCCCCACGAAGATCCCTGGTGCTGGCCGCCGTCGGCGCGCTGCTCCTCCCCCTCGTCGGCACGCCGTCGGCGTCCGCGGCCCCCGTCCCCGGTGAAGACGTGCTCTACACGTTGGACGCGGACTTCGACCAGGGCGTGCTCCAGGACGTCAACCACGACGCCCCGAACAACAACCAGCTCCAGCTCAACCGCCAGAGCGTGTTCTTCCCCTACGTCAACGTCGCCGCCTCGGCGCGCGGCACGATGGTCCGCATCGACGTCAACACCGGCGAGATCGTCGGCGAGTGGCTGTCCGCACCCGACGGCCAGGGGCGCAACCCGTCCCGCACCACCGTCGACAAGCTCGGCAACACCTGGCTGTCCAACCGCAACGAGGCGGGCGGCGGTCGCGGGTCGGTCACCCGCGTCGGCGTCATCCGGGGCGGCACGCGGACGAACGCCGACGGCACGGCCAACCCCGCCGGCGACTACCTGAAGGGGCCGTTCGGCTACAACACCTGCGTCGACCGCGACCTCGACGGCCTGTACGCCACGTCGCGCGGCCTCGGCGACATCCGGCCGTGGACCAACGCCGGCGGCGCGGACGCCAACGGCGGCGTCACCACGGCCGCCGACGAGTGCCTGATCACCTACAGCCGGGTCGCGGGCACGAACACCCGCACGGTGGCCGTCGACGCCGACAACAACCTGTGGACCGGCGGCTCGAACACCCAGCACCAGAAGATCTCCGGGCTGGACGGCTCGCCGCTGACCGCGCCGGTCAGCTTCGGCTGCGGCGGCTACGGCGGCCTGGTCGACAAGGCGGGCACGCTGTGGTCCGCCCGGTACGGCGCCAACCTGCTGCGGTACGAGCCGGGCACCGGCACGGGGGCCTGCCTGGACACCTCGCACGGCGACTACGGCCTGGGCATGGACCCGGTGACCGGCGAGATCTGGCACACCCAGGTCAACTCCGGCAACACCGTCAAGATGGACGCGGCGGGCAACGTGCTCGGCACCTTCCCGCACGGCCACCCGCGCGCGCAGGGCGTCGCGGTCGACATGGACGGCAACGTCTGGGTCGCCCACGCGCTCGACAACGGCACCAACACGGTCGGGCACCTGCGCACCGACGGCACGTTCGTCGGCAACGTGGTCCTGCCCGGCGGCAACGGGCCCACCGGTGTCGCGGTCGACACCAACGGCAAGGTGTGGGTCACCAACATCAACTCGAACAACGCCCAGCGCATCGACCCGGACGCCGGTCCGGCGGGTGGCGGCGGGTTCACCATCGGCGCGGTCGACCTGACCGTCGACCTCGGCGCGGGCGCCGGTCCGTACAACTACAGCGACATGACCGGGTCGGTGCTCGGCGAGATCACCGCGCCGGTGGGCACGTGGTCGGTGGTGCAGGACGGCGGCGTCGCGGGGCAGACCTGGGGCACGGTCACCTGGAACACCGAGGCGCAGGGCAGCGTGCCGGCTGGCACCTCGATCACGGTCGAGGCGCGCACGTCCGACACCGAGGCCGGACTGGCCGGCGAGACGTTCACCCCCGTGACCAACGGGGTGGAGTTCGCCGAGGTGGGCCGGTACATCGAGGTGCGGGCGACGTTGACCGCGAGCCCGTCCGGCGACACGCCGGTGCTGTCGGACCTGCGGATCAAGACCTCCGAGCGGACCGGCGTGTTCTCCTGCCAGGCGACCGCGCTGAACCTGGCCGGGATCATCGTGGCGCGGGCCAACCCGCCGGACGTGCCGTGCGTGGACGACTACGAGAACGTGGCCGACGTCAACCTGTCCGCCGGCATCCTCACCGTGCGGGCGAACGCGTTGACCGCGAGCACCGAGCAGACACCGGACGACCTGCTCGCCCTGCCACCGGCTCCCGGTGACGGCGCGGTGTCCAACGCGCGGGTCGACTACACGCGGATCAGCAGCCTGCTGGTGACCATCGAGGTGGGCGTCATCCAGGCGACCGCTTCGGTGACGTGCGACGCGAACCTCAACCCGGTGTTCGCCGGCTCGTCGCAGATCGCGAGCCTGCGGATCAACGGGGTCCAGGTCGCCGTGGGCAGCGCGCCGCTGACGATCCCGCTGGTCATCGGCTCGTTGCAGCTCAACAGCACCACGACCACGTCGACCAGCGTGGTGCAGCGGGCGTTCGCACTGGACACCCTGCTGACCGACGTGGTGCTCGGTGAGGCGAAGGCCAACGTGGAGGCGTTGCCGGGCGAGCCCGGCGGCAGCCCCTGCCGGGTCTGAGCCACCACCCTACTAGTAGCCGTACTATATGTAGTGCGGCTACTAGTAGGGGTTGATCATGGGTCGGAAGTTGCTGGTCTGGGCGCACGTCGTGTCGTCCACGGGCTGGATGATGATGGCGCTGGCGTTGTTCGTGGTGGTGAACCACGCGTTGGCCGTGCCCGACCGGCGGCCGGCGTTCGAGGTGGCGCTGCTGCTCGACGTGCAGGTGCTGCAGTTCATGGCCACCACGTCGGCGTTCAGCGGGCTGATGCTGTCCGGCCTCACGGCGTGGGGCTACTTCCGGCACTGGTGGGTGCTCCTCAAGTTCGCCATCACGCTCAGCCAGCTGTACGCGGGGATCTACGTGCTCAGCCCGAACCTGCACCCGGACGGTTCGGAACCGCTCCTCCGCGTCGGCTCGCTGCTCATGGCGTCGGCCCTGGCGGTGCAGGTGTGGCTGTCGGTGGCCAAGCCGTTCAAGCGGACGCCGTGGGCGGCGCCCCGGAAGCCGAAGACCGCGCCGCCGTGGGGGTTCGCGCTGTGCCTCGCCGTGCCCGCGGCCGACTACGCCCTCGGCCAGAGCCTGCTCGGCGTGCCCCTCCCGGCGCTCTCGCTGCTGGTCGCGGTCGGCTACCCGATCGTCCGCGCCGTGCGGCTGAGAACGCACTCGCGGGAAGCCGCGCATTCCTCATGATGGGAATGCGCGGGCCCGACCCGGCCTTATCGTCGGGCCATGGTTGATGTCGATCGCCGCCGCTGGCCGGCGTACGCCTTGGCGGTCCTGTTCCTCGGCTACGCGGCCGGCAAGGCCGTGTTCGCCGCGCAGTCCCGGCTCGGGTTCCCGGGCGGCCCCCCGGTGTCGGCCGCCGAGGCCGAGGCCTACTTCCTCGACCCGGCCGTGGCCCAGTGGTTCGCGACCGCGTCGGGCGTGGTGGGCGCGGCCATCGCGCTCGCCACCGTCACGCCGTGGGCGCTGCGCAGGGTGCCGAGGACGGTGATGCTGGTGGTGCTGGCGGGCATGGCGCTGGCCGTCGTCGGCGGCGCGGGGATCATGGTGCTGGACGGGTTCCTCGGCCTCGGTGTGGGCTGGCGTTGGTACCACGGCGTGCTGGGGCTCGTGGTCGGCGGGTTGTGCGTGGAGATGGTCCGGTCCTACGTGACGGCGGCGAAGCGTGTCGCGGCCTGACCGGGCGAGGCTTGCCGGGTACGGCGCGGTGCTGTGCGCGGCCGCCTACGGCTCGATGAAGCTCGCGCAGGCGTTGGGGGCCAACGCGTTGGCGGACAAGGACCCGCTGCCGCCGCACCTTCGCGAACGCCTGCTGGCCCGCGATCCCTTCTTCGTGACGAGCCACTGGGTGCTGGCCGGGGCGGCGGCGGTCGGCGTCGTGGTCGCGCTGGCCACCGTCCGGGGCACGGTCCTGCCGCGCCTGCTGCGGGTGATCGCCTGGGCGTTGGGCATCTTCATGATCGCCCGGTCGATCGGCTTCGTCGGCTTCGGCTTCGTCGGTGACGCGCTCGTGCTGACCGGCGTCACCCCGCCACCGCCCGAGCACGCCGAACTGGCCCTCGTGCTGGCCCGCTGGGACCTGCTGCTGTGGTCGCCCTTCTTTTTGCTCTGGGGCCTGTGCTGGGCAACCGCCGGCCGGCGGCTCGGTCGGCTGCCCAGCACCCCGTGACGCTCAGAGCCGGGGGTCGACCGGCTCGGACTCCAGCGCGAGCACGGCGAACACGCACTCGTGCACGCGCCACAGCGGCTCGCCGCGGACGACGCGCTCCAACGCCTCCAGGCCGAGCGCGTACTCGCGGATCGCCAGCGACCTCTTCGCGCCGAGGCCGCGCTTGCGCAGGCGTTCCAGGTTCTCCGGCTCGGTGTAGTCCGGGCCGTAGATGATCCGCAGGTACTCGCGCCCGCGCACCTTCACGCCCGGCTGCACCAGCCCGCGGTCACCCCGCACGAGGTTCGCCAGCGGCTTGACCACCATGCCCTCGCCACCGGCCGCGGTCAGGTCCTCCCACCAGCGGATCCCGGCGGCGACCTGCGCGTCGTCCGCGGTGTCGACCACCAGGTGCCGGGTGGGGGTGAACACCTCGCCCGCCAGCCGGCCGAGCACGTCCAGGTGCCACCGGTGGTCGCGGTCGTGGAACGTCCGGCCGCGCGCGGCGAGCAGCTGGAACGGCGCGATCGTGACGCCGGCCAGGCCGTCGGTCGGCCGCACGTACCGCAGGTAGGCGTCGCGGTAGCCGGTGGCGTTCGCCAGCCTGCTCTCCGTGCGCGCCAGCAGTCCGCCGACGTCGACGCCCCGCGCGGCGGTCCGCGCGAGCACGTCCACCGCCACGCCGAGCGCGCCCGTGGCCGCCGCGCCGACCGAGGCGTACTGCTCCTTGATCAGCCCGGCCGCCTTGGCGTTCCACGGCAGCAGCTCGGCGTCGAGCAGCAGCCAGTCGGTGTCGAACTCGTCCCACAGCCCGGCCCTCGTCACCTCCTCGCGCACGCGCGCCAGCAGCTCGTCGCCCAACGGCGGGTCGAAGAACGCGCGGCCGGTCCGCGTGTGGATCACGCCGCCGTCCTTGCGCACCAGGACCACCGCGCGCGACCCCATGTGCTTCTCCTCGCAGATCACCTCGCGCACGCCCGCGCTCCGGTACTCCGCGAAGGCGTCCTCCGGGTGCTCCAGCACGTCCGGCCGCTGCGAGGTGGCCGTCGGCGCCATCGTCGGCGGCAGGTACAGCAGCGAGTGCGGGTCGATCGCGAAGCGGCTCATCACCTCCAACGCCGACGCGGCCTGCTCCGGGCGCACCCCGATCCGGCCGCGGTGGGCCGTCTCGACGAACCGGCGGCCGGTGACGTCGGACAGGGCGAGCACGTCCGGCTCCCGTTCCTCCTCCGGCGCGACGAGCGGTCGCACCGGCTCGTACCAGACCTCGTGCGCGTCGACCGCCACGACCTCGCGCTCGGGGTAGCGCAACGCGGTCAACCTGCCGCCGAACACCACGCCCGTGTCCAGGCACATGGTGTTGTTGACCCACTCGACCTCCGGCGTCGGCGTGTGCCCGTAGAGCACGGTCGCCCTGCCCCGGTACTCCGTCGCCCACGGGTAGCGCACCGGCAGGCCGTACTCGTCGGTCTCACCGGTCGTGTCGCCGTAGAGCGCGAAGCCGCGCACCCGCGCCGACGCGCGACCGTGGAACTTCTCCGGCAGGCCGGCGTGCGCGATCACCAGGTCGCCGCCGTCGAGCACGTAGTGCGCGATCAGGCCGTCGCAGAACCGCACGGCGCGCTCCCGGAACTCCTCCGGCTCGGCCGCGAGCTGCGCCAGCGACTCCGCGAGGCCGTGCTTGACCTGCACGTTGCGCCCGCGCAGGGCACGCACCAGCTTCTGCTCGTGGTTGCCGCACACGGCGAACGCGTGCCCGGCCTCGACCATGCCCATCACCAGGCGCAGCACACCGGGCGTGTCCGGGCCCCGGTCGACCAGGTCGCCGACGAACGCCGCACGCCGTCCCGCCGGTGGGACGGCGTCCACCGGACGTCCCTCCTCGTCGCGCACCAGCGCGTAGCCGAGCTTGACCAGCAGGTCCTCCAGCTCCGCGCGGCAGCCGTGCACGTCGCCGATCACGTCGAACGGCCCGGTCTCGTGCCGCAGGTCGTTCAGCAGCCGTTCCGGCACGATCACCGCTTCGTCCACTTCGGACTGGGCGCGCAGCACGTGCACCCGCTTGAAGCCCTCCTTGCCGAGGTGCTTCAACGACTTGCGCAGCGCGGCGCGGTGCCGGCGCACCACGTGCGGGCCGAAGTCGCGGTCCGGGCGGGAGGCGTTGCGGGCCAGGCAGACCTCCTCCGGGGTGTCGAGCACGATCGCGACCGGCAGCACGTTGTGCTCGCGGGCCAGCTCGACCAGCCGCGCCCGGTCGGACCGCTGCACGTTCGTCGCGTCCACGACGGTCGTGCGGCCGCCGTCCAGGCGCTTGCCCGCCACGAAGTGCAGCGTCTCGAACGCGGCGGCGGACGCGGACTGGTCGTTCTCGTCGTCCGCGACCAGGCCGCGGAAGTAGTCGCTGGACAGGACCTGCGTCGGCCGGAAGTGCCTGCGCGCGAACGTGGACTTGCCCGAGCCGGAAGCGCCGATCAGCACCACGAGGCAGAGGTCCGGGATCTTGAGCTCCATCAGTCCTCCTCGGTGCTGTGCTCGACGAGGGTGAAGGCGGCCAGCTGGGTCGGCGCGCCGCGCTCGGCGTCCACCGGTCCGATCGGCAGGTGGGCGACGGTGTAGCCGCGGCGGCGCGCGACGCCGTCCGCCCAGTCCTCGAACTCGGTCCTGGTCCACTCGAAGCGGTGGTCGGAGTGCCGGTGCCTGCCTTCCGGCAGGGTCTCGAACAACGCGTTGTACTCGACGTTCGGCGTGGTGACCAGGACCGTGCGCGGCCGTGCGACGACGAACACCGAGTGCTCCAGCGCGGGCAGGCGGTCCGGGTCGAGGTGTTCCACCACTTCCATCAGCACGGCGGCGTCGTAGCCCTTCAAGTCCGGGTCGGCGTAGGTCAGCGACGACTGGCGCAACGTGAGCCGGGCGCGTTGGCGGTCCGACATCTTCTCCAGGTTCAGCTTGCGCGCGGCCGTGGCGAGGGCGTTCGCGGACACGTCCACGCCCTGGATGCGGGTGAAGTCCGGGTTCTCCAGCAGGGCGCGCAGCAACGCGCCGCCGCCGCAGCCGAGGTCGAGGACGGAACGCGCGCCGACCTGCTTGAGCTGGTCGAGGATCGCCTCGCGGCGCTGCACCGCCAACGACACCTTCGGCTCGACGAGCGCGTTGTCCAGCTCCTCCGGCTCGACCTCCTCCACGTCGGCCAGGCGCGACAGCGCGGACCGCACCAGCGGACGGCGGCGCATCAGGTACCGGGTGGTGATCAGCTCGCGGTCCGGGTGCGCGCCGAGCCACCCCTCCCCCGCACGGAGCAGCTTGTCCACCTCGTCCTCGGCGACCCAGTAGTGCTTGTCGCCGTCGAGCACGGGCAGCAGGACGTAGAGGTGCTTGAGGGCTTCGGAGAGCGTGAGCGTGCCGGTGAGGGTGACGTCGGCGTACCGCGAGTCGTCGTCGTCGCCGTCGCCGAGCGGGAGGGGTGCGATGTGCGCCGTCCAGCCCAACGGCGTGAAGAGCCGTTCGACCAGGCGGTGCGGCAGGACGGGCACGCGCACGGTGAGCGGGATCGGGGTGGCGGCCACCTCCGCGCGGCTCTGGCTGCGGCCGTTCATCGCGGTGCGGAACACCGAGCCGAGCGCGACGGTCAGCAGCGAGCCGGCCACGTACGGCCGGTCGTTGACGTACTGGGTGAGCGTGCTGCCGGGACCGCGCACCAGCGCGACGGGGTCGACCTCCAGCAGGAGCGCGACCGTGCACTCCTCCTCGTCCGCGCGCGGGTAGAACACGTGCGCGGTGCCCGAGGAAGTGGTGAACGACTGCGCCCGGTCGGGATGTTTGTGCAGCAGGTGGCTGAGGTCGGTGGCCGGTCGGTGGGTCGTGGTCAAGGTGAGCAGCACGTCGTCCAGTGTGGACGAGGCGAACCGCTCCCCGCCCCCGAATTACGAGGGACCTTCACTGTGAAAGCGACGTCGGGCCATCGGTGCTAGCTTCGGTGGAGGCCGCCGCCCTGTCCCGAAAGGCAGAAGCGTGAAACGTCTGGTTCCCCTGATCATCGGCGGACTGCTCGCGGCGACGGTGACGCCGACCGCGGCCGCGGACAGCCCCCGAGGCTCCGGAGTCGCGGTGACGGTGGCCCGATTCGCCACCCCGGACACCGCGACCAAGGCCTACACCTACGACCCGGCGCTGATCGCGCCCGGCGCGGCCGTGATGGTCGTGGCCACCCCGCTGCGGCGCTCCACGAAGACCCTGCTCAGCGTCTACGGCCTGGTCCCGAACCGGACCTACGGCGCGCACGCGCACCAGCGGCCGTGCGGCGCGGCGCCCACCGACGCCGGCGCCCACCACCAGCACGTGGTGGACCCGAACCAGCCGTCGGTGGACCCCGCCTACGCCAACCCGGAGAACGAGATCTGGCTCGACTTCACCACCGACGACCGCGGCCGCGCGGTGGTCGGCGCGGTCGTGCCGTGGCAGTTCGCCGACCGCCGGGCGGGCTCGGTCGTGATCCACGCGCAGCGCACCGCCACCGAACCGGGCAAGGCGGGCACCGCCGGTGCCCGCCTCGGCTGCGCCACGGTGAAGTTCTGAGCTGACGAGGGCCGGCCCGGTGGGAGCCGGGGGCCGGCCCTTGTTGCCGGATCGGCAACAAGGTTTGCCGATCCGCTCACCTCGCACGCATGGTGGTCGTGGAGGTGGTCGCGATGACCTTTCAGCTGAGTGACAGCTATGACGTGGTGGTGGTGGGCGGCGGGGCCGCCGGGTTGAACGGCGCCCTGATGCTGGCGCGGTCGCGGCGGTCGGTGGTCGTGATCGACGCCGGGTCGCCGCGCAACGCGCCGGCCGACGGCGTGCACGGGTTGCTGGCCAGGGACGGGGTGCCGCCGGCCGAGCTGGTCGACCGCGGTCGGGCCGAGGTGCGGGGCTACGGCGGTCACGTGGTGACCGGCGAGGTCGAGGCGGTGACCCGTGAGGGCGACCGTTTCCTGGTGGCGTTGGCCGACGGCCGCGCGGTCCGGGCCCGCCGGCTGCTGGTGACCACGGGCCTGGTGGACGAGCTGCCGGACGTGGCCGGGCTGCGCGAGCGCTGGGGCCGCGACGTGGTGCACTGCGCGTACTGCCACGGCTGGGAGGTCCGCGACCAGGCGATCGGCGTGCTGGCGACCGGGCCGATGGCGGTGCACCAGGCGTTGATGTTCCGGCAGCTGAGCGCCGACGTCACGCTCTTCTCCCACACGCAGCCGCCGACCGCCGAGCAGGCCGAGCAGTTGGCCGCACGCGGTGTCGACGTCGTGGCGGGCGAGGTGGCGGCGCTGGAGATCGCGGGTGACCGCATCGTCGGCGTGCGGCTGGCCGACGGTCGCGCGGTCGGCCGTGAGGTGATCGTCGTCGCGTCGCGGATGGTGGCACGCGCGGGTTTCCTGGCGGCACTGGGACTGCGGACCGTCGAGCACCCGTCCGGGATGGGCGAGCACGTCCCCGCCGACGCGATGGGCCGCACCGACGTGCCCGGGGTGTGGGTCGCGGGCAACGTCACGGACCTGTCCGCGCAGGTCGGCGCCTCGGCCGCGGCGGGCGCCACCGCCGGCGCCCAGATCAACGCCGACCTGATCGCGGAGGAGACCCGCCTGGCCGTGGACGCCTACCGGAACCCGTTCTCCGGCGAGGCCGAGGCCCGGGTCGCCGAACTCGTCGCCGGCGACCGCCGCCACGGCGTGTGAGGCCGGGAACGCCGATGCCCGCGCCGGCCACGACTCGCGTGGACCGGCGCGGGCACCGGTGAGGCCTCGGAGCGGTCAGTCGTTGCCCGCTTCCAGAGCGGCGTGGTCGAGCAGCTCGTCGTCGGTCACCTTGCCCCGCGAGGCGATGGCCTCGGCGCCGCCCTCGGGCATCGCGCCGATCAGCTCGGTCTGCGCCACCGGCGCCGCGCTGATCAGCGTCGACTGGCTGCCGACCATGCCGAGCCCGGCGTACTGCTCCAGCTTGGCGCGCGAGTCGGCGATGTCGAGGTTGCGCATGGTCAGCTGGCCGATGCGGTCGACCGGCCCGAACGCCGAGTCCTCGGTCCGCTCCATGGACAGCTTGTCCGGGTGGTAGCTGAACGCCGGACCGGAGGTGTCCAGGATCGAGTAGTCGTCACCGCGGCGCAGGCGCAGCGTCACCTCGCCGGTGACCGCCATGCCGACCCACCGCTGCAACGCCTCGCGCACCATCAGCGCCTGCGGGTCGAGCCAGCGGCCCTCGTACAGCAGCCGGCCCAGCTTGCGGCCCTCGTTGTGGTAGGAGGCGAGGGTGTCCTCGTTGTGGATCGCGTTGACCAGGCGCTCGTAGGCCGCGTGCAGCAGCGCCATGCCCGGCGCCTCGTAGATGCCGCGGCTCTTGGCCTCGATGACCCGGTTCTCGATCTGGTCGGACATGCCCATGCCGTGCCGGCCGCCGATGGCGTTGGCCTCCAGCACCAGGTCGACGGCGGAGGAGAACTCCTTGCCGTTGATCGTGACCGGCCTGCCCTGGTCGAAGCCCACCGTGACGTCCTCGGTGGCGATCTCGACCTCGGGGTCCCAGAACCGCACGCCCATGATCGGGTCGACGATCTCGATGCCCGCGTCGAGGTGTTCGAGCGCCTTGGCCTCGTGCGTCGCGCCCCAGATGTTCGCGTCGGTCGAGTACGCCTTCTCCGTGCTCGACCGGTACGGCAGGCCGCGCGCCTGGAGCCACTCGGACATCTCCGTGCGGCCGCCGAGCTCGCTGACGAACGCGGCGTCCAGCCACGGCTTGTAGATCCGCAGGGAGGGGTTGGCGAGCAGGCCGTAGCGGTAGAACCGCTCGATGTCGTTGCCCTTGTAGGTGGAGCCGTCGCCCCAGATCTGGACGTCGTCGTCGAGCATGGCGCGCACCAGCATGGTGCCCGTCACGGCCCGCCCGAGCGGCGTGGTGTTGAAGTAGGCGCGGCCGCCGGACCTGATGTGGAACGCGCCGCAGGCCAGCGCCGCGAGCCCTTCCTCGACCAGGGCCGCCCGGCAGTCGACCAGCCGGGCGATCTCGGCGCCGTACACCGCGGCGCGGCTCGGCACCGACGCGATGTCGGGCTCGTCGTACTGACCGATGTCCGCGGTGTACGTGCACGGCACCGCGCCCTTCTCACGCATCCAGGCGACCGCCACGGACGTATCGAGACCACCGGAGAACGCGATGCCGACGTGTTCGCCGGCGGGGAGGTAAGTGAGCACCTTGGACACGACTAGAAGTATGCACGACGCTGCATGACCATGCATAGCCGGGGGTTGGAATGGTTCTGACCTGCGGTGATGAGGGGTCGACGGCGTGGAACGCCGCCGACCCCGTGAGACGACCTACCGCACGATGCCGTACCGGACGGTGCCCTGCCCGGCGACGGCGTCCAGGGGTCGGAAGCCCGCCTTCTCGAGGACGCGGACCGAGGCGGGGTTCGACAGCTCCACCTCGGCGTGGACCGCGCGGACACCGGGCGCGGTGAACGCGAGATCGGTCAGCGCGCGCGTGGCCTCGGCGGCGTACCCACGCCCCCGCCGGGACGCCACGACGCCGTACCCGATCTCCACGACGCCGTCGCTCGGGGGCCAGAACAGCCCGATCGACCCGACCACCAGACCGCTGTCGCGCTCGACCAGCAGCCGGTGGCCGAACCGGCCCAGCCACTCGGGGTGCTCGCCGAGCAGCCCGGCGATGACCCGGTCGCCGTCCGCGGGGAAGTCGTCGGCCCAGTGCGGCAGCCGGACACCGCCCACGACGGCGTCGGCCTCGCGCGCGGTCCAGGACCGCAGCAGCAGCCGTTCGGTGGTCGGATCAGGTACGGGAAGGGAAGGAGAAGACACTCGGAACTCCTGGTCATCGGGATGACCCGGCCCGCGCGTCAGCCGCGTGCGGACCGGATGAGGGCGTGCTGAAGACGGCCGCGGACAGCCATATTCATCAACCTCCCCCGTTCCGGTGACCAAGCGATCTCCATCGCCGTCGCGACGCTAGCAACGGCCCGGTCCCGCGACAACCCGATTCAGGACTGCCACTGCACATCACCTTGCAGTTGCCTTGCAGTTGTCTTGGAGTTCCTCGCGCCGCCGATCGCCGGCCGATCGTTCGGCACAACGGAGCAACAACTCGACATTGCCCTGCACAATCCGGTCCGCGTACAGCACACTGGCAATACCGGACCGTCGTGCCAGCGAAAGGTGAACGCTGGTGGAATTCAAGATCCTGGGCAAGACCCGATTACGCGTGGCGGACCAGAACGTGGACCTCGGGTCCGCGAAGCAACGCGCGGTCCTGGCGCTGCTGCTCTACCACGTCGGCCAGCCCGTCGGCATCGGCACGATCGCGCAGGCGGTGTGGCCGGACGAGGATCCGGCCGGCCTGCGGGGCAGGCTCCAACCGCTGATCAGCCGCCTGCGCAAGGTGCTGGGCCAGGTCGGCCTCGACCCGTCGATCGAGCGCGAGGGCGACGCCTACGTGCTCGCCGTCGACCGGGAAATCGTCGACTACCACCGGTTCCGCACAATGGCGGAAATGGGTCGGGCGGCGACGGCGGCAGGTGAGCACGCGCGCGCGAAAGCGGTGCTGCGCGAAGCGTTGTCGCGGTGGCAGGGCCGCCCGTTGCAGGACGTCGAAAGCATGTGGGCGGACCACCTGCGTTACCAGATGGACGCGTTCGACCGGCTCACCGCCCACTACGCCCTCGTGGAAAGCCTGAACGCGCTCGGCGAGCACGTCGAGGCGATGGGCGAAGCGGGCAGGCTGGCGCAGGAGCACGAACTCGATGAAGTGCTCGCGAGGCTGTACATGCGTTCGCTGGAAGGGCAGGGCAAGTACGCCGCGGCGCTGGAGTACCACGAGCGGTTCTGCGAACGGCTCTTCGAGGCAACGGGCGCCGAACAGGGCCCGGAGCTGCGCGCGGTGTACCAGAGCATCGTCGCCAAGCAGGTGGGCACCGCGACCACGTCCACCAAGCCGCACGTCCCACCCCGCCAGCTGCCGAGGAGGGCCAGGACCTTCGTCGGCCGGGAGGACCTGCTCGCCGCGTTGGACGCGTTGCTCGACGGACCGGACGGCGGGCGCGGGCAGGTCGTCGCGCTGCACGGGATGCCGGGCGTCGGCAAGACCGGGTTGGCGATCCACTGGGGACGGACGAGAGCCGACCGGTTCCCGGACGGCCAGCTCTTCCTCGACCTGCGCGGTTTCGGCCGCGGCACCGCGATGACCGCCGAGGACGCGGCCGGCGTGCTGCTGACGTCGCTCGGCGTGACGCACATCCCCAGGACGGGAGCCGAACGCGCCGCCGCGCTGCACCGCGCGCTCGGCGACCGCAAGGTGCTGCTCGTGCTCGACGACGCCCGGCACAGCCCTCAGGTCCGGCCGCTGCTGGGCGCCGCGACGAACTGCTTCACCATCGTGACCAGCAGGATCCGCCCTTGGGGGTTGGACCTGCACGACGACGTCCACCTCCTCGCCGTGCCGCCGCTCTCGTTCGACGAGTCGATCGAGCTGCTGCGCCGCGAGATCGGCGCGGTCCGGGCCGACGCGGAGTCCGCCGCCCTGCACGCGCTGGCCTCGCGGCTCGACGGCCACCCGATGGCCGTCAAGATCATCGCCCAGCACGTGGCGAACCGGCCGCAGGTGCCGATCAGCCTCCTCGTCGAGGAGTACGCGACGCAGGAAGGGCTGGGGATACTGGGTTCCCTGGACGACAGCGACGACGACAGCGCGAGCCTGTCGTTCGCCTTCGGGGTGTCCTACCGGGACCTGCCCACCGAGACCGCGCGGGTCTTCCGGTTGCTGGGCCTGCACCCGACGGCCGGGTTCTCGTCGGCGGCGGCGAGCGCCCTGACCGAGCGCCCGGAGCGCGAAGTCCTCGTCCACCTGCGCACGCTCACCAAGGCCAACCTCCTCCAGTACGCCACCCACGGGCGCTTCCGCGTGCACGACCTGCTGCACGACTACGCCCTGGACCGGGTCCGCACCGAGGAGTCGGCCCACCAGCGGCAAGCCGCGCTCAGCGGGCTGCTGACCTGGCAGCTCGCCGGCGCGATCGGCTTGGAGCGCGCCCTGAACCCCCACGACGATCCCGTGCCGCTGCTGCCGGGCATGCCCCTCGACGCCGTGCCCCGCTTCGTCGACGAGAACGACGCCCTGGCCTGGTTCGAGACCGAGCGGGCCAACCTCGTCGCCGCCGTGCCGCACGCGTTCCGCCACGGCTTCGCCGGGCACGCCTGGCGGATCGCGGCGAACATCGACCGCGCCCTGGACCGCACCGGCGCGTACCGCGACCTGGCCGCCGTCCAACGGGTGGCGGCGGACGCGGCGCGCTCGACCGGGGACGTGGAGGGCCGGTGCGGCAGCCTGCTGAACCTGGGCACGGCCCACTTCCGGCTCGGCGAGTACGACGAGGCGGTCGAGCACCTGCAGGAGGCGCTCGCCATCGCACGGCGCATGGAGAACGTCGAGTTCACCGAGATCGCGATGCACAACCTGGCCAGCGCGCACCGGGAACGCGGCGACGTCCGGACCGCGCTGTCGCTGTACGAATCAGTCCTGGAACTGCACCGCGCGACCGGCAACCGCAGCCTCGAAGCCTCCACCCTGGACCAGATGGCGGCGGCCTACCAGCGGCTGGACCGGGTCGACGAGGCCGTGGAGCTGTACCGCGAGGCGTTGGACCTGCGCCGGACCATCAACCACCGCCACGGCGAGGGCACGACCCTGACCGCGCTGGGGAAGCTGCACCACCAGCGCGGCGAGCTCGACGACGCCCTCCGGTGCCTGGAAGCCGCGCTCGAGATCAACCTCTCCACCGGCGAGCGGGCGCGCACGGTCGAGGCGCTGGTGGCGCTCGCCCGCGTCCACTACGACCGGAAGTCCTACGAGAAGGCCATCGACTTCGGCCGCCGCGGGCTGGACGTCTCGGCCGACCTGGACGTCGCCCACGAGAAGGCCCAGGCGCTCTTCCTGCTCGGGCACGCGCACGCCGTCGCCGGCGACCAGGCCGAGGCCGAGCGGCGGTGGCGGGAGGCCGCGCCATTGCTCGCCGAATCCGGCCTCACCGAGAAAATGCACACCGCGCTCGGCGAACCGGAATTCCTGCGCGGCAGGGCGGCCGCCATCCCGGACCCACGCGACCACCAATCGCCGCGCAACCCGAAAAAGCCCACCGGGAACGACGGGCACAACGACGTACAACCTACGCCAATCACCTCGCGAGACGAAGTCACACGATCGAGTGAAGACGAAATGGACTCGCGTTAACTCGGAGTAAGACCACCCTGACGCGTGACCACGAGGTGCTTTCGGGACCCCCGGTACATTGCTATGGGAAGGTCATGATTAGATCCCGTCCGTGACGATCAAGAACCTCCGCCAGGCCCTGCTCTACCTGGCGCAACACGTCATCACCAGTCCCTGGCCCGCGTTGGCGACCGTGACGGTGCTGTCCATCGCTCTGGGTTGGCCGAACGTCATTTACGGCTTCGAGGGCATCCCCGCGGGCGCCCAGCCCGCCTAGTACGGACGCCGCCGTGCCGCGGCTCCGACCGCCTGGGAAAGGCTTGAGCCATGTCGAAGTTATGCACCAATTCGGAAAGAGCCACCACGACCCTGTGACGGACGTGGGGCAGGCGGACTTCCCGCCTGCCCCGCCGGTCAATCGCCCTTCACGTTGACGATCTGCCGCAGCGTGTGCCGCACTTCGACCAGGTCCTGCGCGTCGCGCATCACGACGTCGATGTCCTTGTACGCCGCCGGGATCTCGTCGATGAACGCGTCGGTGTCGCGGTACTCGATGCCGACCATCGCCTTGCGCAGGTCGTCGCGGCCGAACGCCCGGCGCGCGGCCGAGCGGGAGTACTCGCGGCCGGCGCCGTGGGGCGAGGAGTTCAGCGCGACCGGGTTGCCCTTGCCGACCACGACGTAGGACGCGGTGCCCATCGAGCCCGGGATGAGGCCCGCCCGACCCTTCTCGGCGTTGATGGCGCCCTTGCGGGACAGCCACACCTTCTTGCCGAAGTGGGTCTCCTGCTCGGTGTAATTATGGTGGCAGTTTCCGGTGAGGATGTTGTCGGCCAAGGCGAACGAGTGCGTATCGTCGACGACCGCGCAGTACACATCGGTCACTTCTACGGTCGGTCGCACGGAGATGACATTCCAGCCGCGGCGCTCGGCCGCGTGCCGTCCCGCCACGAACCGGGCCCGATGCTCCGCGATCAGGAAGAAGTCCGGATCGAGGTCACCGCGCATCAGGCCGACGAGGTGCAGCGCGGTCGGCTCCGTGCCGTAGCCGGTACGCAGCCGCGACCGGATGCCGAACGTGCCGATTCCGACTGCCTGACAGGCCAGGCGCACGTACTCCAAGTGCTCTCGGGACGCGGAGGCGAGGGTCGGGCGGCCGGTCTTTCCGACATCGCCGTCCGCCGCGAAGTAACCGGCGAGCCACCCGTACAGCACGTCCGGGGGTGCGTCGAGCGAAGGCTGCTCCGTCTTCCACTCGACCGGCAGCCCGTTGATCCGCTTCATTGCACCGTAGGTGCGCGGCGGGCGTCCGAGCCCGTCGAACAGCGGGAGCAGCGCGACGTCCTTCACGCCGCAGAAGTTCGCGCAGGCCCGGTTCCCCGCCCTGTGCCCGTCGCCGTAGACGAAACCACGGGCCGCCGCCTCACGGTCCACCGCGAGTCCGTCCGGCCGACGCGGGAACGTGAACTGGAGTCGTTCTCCGGGCTTCAGTTCCGCAGTCGTCGCCTCGTACTCGTGTCCACGGCGCGATCGCAGGAGCCAGCGGTGGTCAGCGGTCGCCCGAATCGTCTTGGTCACTCCCGAACGGCTGAGCAGCACCTCGTGGACCTGTTGCCGTCCGAACCACCGGACAGGGGCCTTGACCCATTCACCGTCGGCGGTGAGCAATTCGTGCACACCACCCGTCAAAGCCTCGATCGGACGTGTACCCGTCCTGGTGATGACCTGCGTCTCGCCGGCGAAGCAGTTCACGACTTCCTGCCGCTGCACCTCACTGCCCGTCCACTCGGCCACGCGGTCGACCACCCGGTCCATCATCTCCTCGCGGTTGGACCACGCGAAGTCCTGGGCCCAGCGCATCTCCCGGATGTAGTGCCAGAACTCGTCCTCGCCCTCGACCAGGTACGCCAGGTCCGGGTCGGGCAGGTCGATCCACCGGCGCTCGCACTGCTGGTGCGCGACCCGGATGTGCTTCTGGGCGATCTTGTTGCCCACGCCGCGCGACCCGGAGTGCAGGAACAGCCACACCCGCCCGGTCTCGTCCAGCGTGACCTCGATGAAGTGGTTGCCGCTGCCGAGGGTGCCGAGCTGCAGCTCCCAGTTGCCCGCGTAGGAACCGGGGTCGAAGCCGGCCGCCTCCGCACGGCCCGCGAGCACGTCGACGCGCTCACGCGCCGTGTCCGTCAGCCGGGTGTTGTACTTCCCGGCCGACAGCGGCACGGCGTCCTCGATCGCCTCGCGCAGCGGCGCGAGCGGGCGCGCGCGGAAGTCGTCATCGGTGAACTGGGTGCGCACCGCGATCATGCCGCAGCCGATGTCGACGCCGACGGCAGCCGGGATGATCGCGCCCAGGGTCGGGATGACGCTGCCGACGGTGGCGCCCTTCCCGAGGTGCGCGTCGGGCATGAGCGCCAGGTGCGGGAAGATGAACGGCATCCGCGCGGCCTTCTCGGCCTGCTCGCGCGTGCCCGGGTCCAGGATGGACGCCCAGTTCACCAGTCGCTTGCTGATCTGCTCCACGGTTCTCCTCTGCTCGACGCAGAAGTTAGGCCTGATCGAGCGGTTCCGCGACCGAATTCACGCTGGTCCGGGGTCGTCGACGCCCTGGTTGTCGGTGGTCGCCGGTAACTTGTGAGCCGTGAACGCTCGGGAACGCATCCAGGAACTCGCCGACCAGGTCGTCGTGCTGCGCGACGCCTACTACCGTGGTTCGCCGCTGGTGGCGGACGCGGAGTACGACGCGATCGAGGACGAGTTGCGCGGCCTCGTCGAGGCGAACCCGGAGCTGGCGCCCGACCCGAACCCGCTGGAGCAGGTGGGCGCGCCCGCCGTGCTGCACGCGCCGGTCCGGCACTCCCGGCCGATGCTGTCGCTGGAGAAGGCGACCAAGCCCGAGCAGGTCGCGGCGTTCTTCGACCGCTTCCCGGGCCAGCCGGTGGTGGTCATGCCGAAGCTGGACGGGCTGTCGCTGGCGGTGGTCTACGAGAACGGGCGGCTGGCCCGGGCGATCACCCGCGGTGACGGCACGACGGGCGACGACGTGACGCCGCTGGTGCGCGCCCTGGTCGACGGCGTGCCGGAGCGGGTCGAGGCGCCCGGCCGGGTCGAGGTGCGCGGCGAGGCGGTGATGCTGCGGTCCACGTTCGCCGCCTACAACACCGCGCACCCGGACAAGCCGCTGATCAACCCGCGCAACGCGGCCGCGGGCACCCTGCGGGCGAAGGACGCGGCCACGGTCGCCGAGCGCCGGTTGCAGTTCTTCGCCTTCGACCTGGACACCTCCGAGGGCGGCGCCGCGGCCGACCTGGAGCACGGGCTGCGCGCGCTCGGGTTCGACGTCGCCGACATGCGGCACTGCGACGACGCGGAGGCGGCGCAGGCGGTGATCTCCGAGATCGAGACGCGGCGCAACGACCTGGACTACGACCTGGACGGCGCGGTGCTGCGGCTGGCGAACCGGGACGCCTTCGCCGCCGCGGGCACCCGGTCGAGCTCGCCGCGCGGGGCGTTGGCGTTCAAGTTCGCCGCCGAGGAGAAGACCACGGTTCTGCTCGACGTGGTCTGGGACGTCGGCAAGACCGGCAAGATCGCCCCGGTGGCCCACCTGGAGCCGGTGTTCGTGGGCGGCACGACGGTCACCCGCGCGACGCTGGCCAACCAGGAGGTCATCCGGGCGCGCGGCATCAGGATCGGCGACACCGTGCTGATCCGCAGAGCGGGCGACGTGATCCCGTTCGTCGCGGGCGTGCTGGACGAGTCCAAGCGCACGGGCGCGGAGCGGGAGATCGTGCCGCCGTCGCAGTGCCCGTCGTGCGGGCAGCCGTTGACCGAGCAGGGCAACAGCCGCGAGTTGTTCTGCACCAACGTCGCCTGCCCCGCGCAGACGGTGCGCAGGTTGATCCACTGGGCGTCGCGGGCGGCGGCGGACATCGAGGCCGTGGGCCCGGTGTGGATCGAGCGGCTCGCCGAGGCCGGGCTGCTGGAGAACCCGTCGGACCTCTACACGCTGACCAAGGAGCAGTTGCTGGAGTTCGACCGCATCGGCGAGACCTCCGCGACCCGCATGATCGACTCGATCGCCGCCAGCCGGGCGGTGGGCCTGCGCCGGGCGTTGATCGGGCTCGCCATCCCGATGGCCTCGGAAGGCACCGCCACCCGCCTGTGCCGGGCCGGGTTCGGCTCGCTGGAGGAGGTCGCCGACGCGGGCGAGGAACGCCTGGTGGCCGTCGAGGACATCGGGCCGAAGGTGGCCGCGTCGCTGACCGAGCACCTCGCCCGGCTGCGGCCCGAGCTGGCGCGGCTGCGGGAGCACGGCGTGTCCTTGGACGTGCGCGAGGAGGACCTGCCGCCCGTCGTGGCGTCCGACGCGCCGTTGGCGGGCAAGACGGTGGTGATCACCGGGGCGATCAGCGACCCGCGCTCCGGCGAGAAGGTGCCCCGCCCCACCTTCCAGAGGCTCTGCGAGAAGGCAGGCGCCACCACCGCGACCTCGGTCTCGGCCAGCACCGACTACCTGATCACCGGGGCGGACGTCGGCGCGAGCAAGACCGCGAAGGCGGAGAAGCTCGGCGTCGAGGTCGTCGACCAAGGTGTGATCTGGCAGCAGCTCATCGCCGCCGGCGTCGCCTGAGCCGGGCGGGGAGGCCGGTCCGCACCTGCCGGTCTTCGCCGCGTTCGTCGACCTCCGTGAGGTTCTCCGCGTCACGTTCCGCGCACCCACCGAGCCGTGATGCGCCCTGAGCCGGGTCGCTGCCCCGTCACGCACAGGCACTTCGGTCGTCCTCGAACCGACCACCGCGCGGGGACGGGCAGGAGGGCTTAGAGCACGACGTGAGAAGACTTCCGCTGTCCGCTGCGGCATCGTCAGAGCTCAGCCAACTCGAGCGAAGGACATGCGCAATGGACGTGATCACGGCGCTCCGGGCCACGGGCGACGACTTCGACCGGATGATCGCCGACCTCGACGACTCCGCGTGGTCGCTGCCGACGCCCTCACCCGGTTGGACGGTCAAGCACCAGGTGGCGCACCTGACCGCGATTTTCGCCATGGCGGGCCTCGCGGCGTCCGACGGCGCGCGGTTCCAGGCGATGATGGCGGGGCTGTCCCCCGACTTCAACGCCAACGTGGACGCTGCGATGGCGCCGCACCTCGCGCTCGACACCCCCGAACTCGTGGCGCGCTGGACCCAGACCAAGGCGCGGGCGATCGACGCGCTGGCCGCCGTGCCGGCCGACACCACGGTGCCGTGGCTGGTGAACCCGCTGCCGCCGTCGGTGCTGGCCAGCGCGGGCATGATGGAGTTGTTCGGGCACGGCCAGGACGTCGCCGACGCCCTCGGCGTGCACCGGGAGTGGGACGACCGCCTCGGCTTCCTGGTCGGTTTCGCGGTGCGCACCAAGGACTTCGGTTACCTGGCGCGCGGCGAGGAGCCGCCGACGGACGAGTTCCGGTTCGAGATCACCGCACCGTCCGGCACGCTGTGGTCCTACGGCCCGGAGGACGCCGCCCAGCGCGTGACGGGCTCGGCGGAGGACTTCTGCCTGCTGGTGACCCGGCGTCGGCACCACTCCGACCTGGACGTGCGCGCGGAGGGCGAGCTCGCCGAGCAGTGGCTGGAAATCGCCCAGGCGTACCGCGGTCCGGCCGGTGACGGCAGGAAGCCCGGCCAGTTCACGCTGTCCAACGTGGACTGACGCACCCGCGGCCCGGAGCTCCCCAGGGCTCCGGGCCGCCACGCGCGTGGGACGACGCCGGCCACGTCGAACGGCGATCACGTCCCGGATGCCGCCTCGTCGGGCTTCCCGAGCGGCGGTTCTCGACGTCCGGTCACCGGCGCCCCGCCTGACGCGCGTGAGCGCGCCGGTGACCCGAACCGGCCCACCGGCTCCCTGCCCGCGATGCCCGACCGGTGAAGTCGCGGCCCGAGCCCGAAGTGCCGCCCAGTGACCTCCGGCGACGCGCCAAGGGCAGCCGCGCCAACTCCGCGACCGGGTGGTCCCGGCCCCATGGCCGCCACCGGTGGCGAGCGGTCACCGCCTTCGCACCAGGCCCCGCGGACGATTGCGATCGGTTCCCGCTCCGATCGCCTCCGCGACGCCGGCCCACCACTCGGAAGAAGCACCGAGCAGTTTCCGACAATGGAACCCGGTGCGCCCGAGAATGCGTGATCCGGCCCCGACGCGGACGACGCCGCGCCCCCGATTCCACCGTCCGACCGGCACGTCCCACAACGGTGTCGTTCCCGTTGTCGGCACTCCGCGCAACGGTCGTGACGGGTGAACCACTCGCTTCGCCCACGAAGTCCGCATGTTCGGAGAAGGTTTCACCGACGCCCGGACCGATCCTGGGAACGCCCGGCACGCGGCGCGGAAGTACGACCACGCAACTCACCGATATCCTCGGCAAGGAGCCACGGATGGTCCGCATCGGCACCGACGAAGCACCCCGAAAGGGGGTCGACCCCGCTGCCGGGGCCGATCCGGTGGCCACCGAGACTCTCCTCGACGGTCATTTTCCACGTCGCCGCGTCATAATCGGCCCACTGCGCGGCTCGACGCCCGCGGGCGCCCGGCCGGGCCACTTCGCGGACCCGCCGATCGACGACGGCGTGGCCGACGACATCGCGCCCGACGTCGTGCCGGACCCATTCCGGAAGGTCTCGCACGCGGGCACCCACCACAGCTCGACCTCGCGGGCCACCGCGATCGCCGTCCGGACCGAGGGCACGAGGAAATCCCAAGACGCACTGGGGGTCTAGCACCATGTCGACAACGCTGGGATCGCTGCGCAGGCTCGTGATGGCGCCTTCGTTGCAGGAGGTGACGCTCGGCGCGCGCGGTTTCCCCGGCGCGTCCTCGGAGTACGCGCCGAAGCTGGACGCCATCCCGCAGTCGGTGGTCTGCGGTTTCGAGTGGGGCATCGACTCGCGCGACCAGGACGAGATCGTGCGCCGACTCGGGTTCGTCGAGCCCGAATTGCGCGGTTTCGCCTATGAGGGCGCGGTGATGGCGTTCACCATCCGCGACGTGATGGGCCGCGGCACGCGGGCGCGCGACCTGCTCAACGGACCCGGCGCGGAGCACCTGTTCGTCGCCTACATCGGCATCGGGTTCGCCATGAACCACCTGCCGCGCGGGCTGTGGCGCAAGGTCGTGCCGGACCTGGCCGGGTCGCCCTACCACCCGACGATGACCTGGCTCGCGGTCGACGGTTACGGCTTCGACCTGGCCTACTTCCACAGCCGCAAGTGGATCGACGAGCAGCGCGTGCCCCCGTCCTACCCGTGGCAGGGCCGGCCCGACTACTTCCCGCGCGCCATCGACCAGGGCATCGGCCGGGCGCTGTGGTTCATCCACGGCGCCCAGACCGAGGAGGTGGCACGGGCGGTCGGCCGGTTCGACCCCGCCCGGCACGCCGACCTGTGGAGCGGTGTCGGCCTGGCGGCGACGTTCGCGGGCGGCGGCACGCCCGACGAGCTGGCCGCGCTGCCCGCCGCCGCGGGCGAGCACCGCCCGGAACTGGCACTCGGCTCGGTCTTCGCGGTGAAAGCCCGCGTTCACGCCGGATTCGTCCCCGCGCACAGCGCCATCGCCGTCGAAACGTTCGCGGAGATCACTCCCGAGGCCGCGTCGGAACTCGCCGACGCCACCGCGGTCGCACCGGACACCGAGGGCACGGTACCGCCGTACGAGGTGTGGCGCAGCAGGATTCGTGCGCATTTCGGCGCAATGCGGACGCACCCCGCCGCATGATCGAAGGTTTACCGGCGTGGATCCGCAAGCCTGAAGTAGCCGCGCCGAGTGCCCCGCTGCAACTATTTTCCCGTTCCTGTCCGGTTGATCGTCGCCCGACGTTGGGGGGATGAATGTGAGTGCCCTGCGCGCCTTGCGGCGCCGATTACTGACTCCGAAGATATCCGACACGCTGATGGAGACCCGCGGCTTCAGGGTCAAGAACGAGGCCGGCAAGGAATTGCTGGAGACCGTCGGCCGGATGTTCATCGAGGGATACGCCGCCGCGGTCGAAGCCCGCCACCCGCGGGATGCCGAGGAAGCTCTCGAAAGGCTGCCGACGAGGTTCAAGGGTTTCGCCTACGAAGGCGCCGGAATGGGCCTCGCGATCCTCGACGGAATGCCCTTCGGCCACTCCCGCCACGTCGACCAGTTCCTGGAGGGACGCGGCGGCGACCACATCTACATGATCTACGTCGGGATCGGCTGGGCGATGGCCCGGCTGCCGCGGTTCCGGTGGCCGGCCGACTCGACGACGGACCCGCTGCTGCGCTGGCTCGTCCTCGACGGCTACGGCTTCCACCAGGCCTACTTCCACACCGACAAGTACGTGCACGGCCAGTACGTCGACCGCGACTTCCCGTGGCCCGGCTCGGGACCGCGGGCCTACACGAACCGCGCGCTGGACCAGGGCATCGGTCGCGCGATGTGGTTCGTCGGCGGCACCGACCCGGAGTACGTCGCGGACCTCATCGACGGGTTCGCCGAGCACCGCCGTGAGGACCTCTACTCCGGCGCGGGCCTGGCCGCCACCTACGCGGGCGGCGTCACCGAGGACGAGCTGCTGATGTTCCGCGAACGTTCCGGGCAGCACTCCGGGATGGTCGCGCAGGCCAGCGCGTTCGCCGCCGAGGCACGCGCGAAGGCGGGAAACATGGTTCCCCACACCGGTTTGGCCACCCGGGTGTTCTGCGGCATGGAGCCTGAGAAAGCCGCGCGGATCACGCAGGACGTGCGTCCCGCACCGCCGATCGTCGACGGCGCCGAGCCCGCGTTCGAGACGTGGCGGCGACGCATCGCCGCACAGTTCGTCCACCAGGAAGGAGTCGGCTCGTGAGCGGAACCATCGGCTGGCTGCGCAAGCAACTCCCCGGAATCATCGCGCTGGTACTGGTAGCCGCCACCTTCTCGGTGGCGAGCCACCCCGAGTCGTCGGCCGCCGAGAAGCAGGAGCTGGCGTCGGGCTTCGGGTTCGCGCCGGAGAACATCGCCCTGCCCGGCGGCTACACCCAGCAGACGATCCGCAAGGTCAACAAGGACTACAAGCACATCGACGCGTGGATCTCGTCGGTCGGCTCCGCCATCGCCATGAACGACCTCGACGGCGACGGCCTGTCCAACGACATCTGCTTCGTCGACGTGCGCATCGACCAAGTGATCATCACCCCCGCGCCGGAGGCCGGGAAGACGCCGCGGTACGCGCCGTTCGCCCTGAGCTCCGGCAGCCTGCCGGTGAACGACGTGATGGCGCCGATGGGCTGCGTCCCCGGTGACTTCAACGAAGACGGCGCGATGGACCTGCTGGTCTACCTGTGGGGCCGCACGCCGATCCTGCACCTCGCCAAGTCCGGCGAGGACGAGCTGACCGCCGACTCGTTCCAGGCCACCGAGTTGGTGCCCGGCGCGTCGAGCGGGCGCTACGCCGGGCCGGAGTGGAACTCCAACTCCGCCACCGTGGCCGACTTCGACGGCGACGGGCACGACGACATCTTCATCGGCAACTACTTCCCGCACGGTCCCGTGCTCGACCCGAGCAAGGACACCGGCGTGGAGATGAACGCCTCGATGTCGGCGGCGCTCAACGGCGGTGAGGACTACGTCTTCGAGTGGACCGGTGGCACGGCGGGCGCCAACCCGACCGCCAGCTTCAAGCAGCACGACGACGCGATCCCCGTGGACGCGTCCAAGGGCTGGGCCCTGGCATCGGCCTCCAACGACGTCGACGGCGACCTGCTGCCCGAGCTGTACGTCGCGCACGACTTCGGCCGCGACCGCCTGCTGCACAACCGGTCCACCCCCGGCAACTTCAAGTTCGTGGCGGTCGAGGGCAGGATCACGCCGTTCGAGCCGAAGTCCAAGAACGTCGGCGTGGACTCGTTCAAGGGCATGGGCGTCGACTTCGGCGACCTCAACGGGGACGCCCTCTACGACATGTACGTCAGCAACATCACCACCTCGTTCGGCATCGAGGAGAGCCACTTCGCGTTCATGAGCACCGGCGCCGACATGAAGTCGTCCCTGAGCGGGGGCGAGGCGCCGTGGGAGGACGAGAGCGGTCCGCTGCTGCTGGCCTGGTCCGGCTGGGGCTGGGACGTGAAGCTGTCCGACTTCGACAACAGCGGTGAGCTGGAAGTCGCCCAGGCGACCGGGTTCGTGAAGGGCGAGGTCAACCGATGGCCCCAGCTGCAGGAGCTGGCGACGGCGAACGACGCGCTGCTGGCCAACCCGATGTGGTGGCCGTACGTCACCGCCGGCGACGACGTGGGTGGCAGCCAGCGGTTCCACCTCTTCGTCAAGAACGCCGAGGGCCGCTACGACAACCTCTCGCCGACGCTCGGCCTGGACATCCCCGTGCCCACCCGCGGCATCGCGACCGGTGACGTGGACGGCGACGGCCGGCTCGACATGGCGATCTCCCGGCAGTGGGAGGACCCGGTCTTCTACCACAACACCGGCAAGTCCTCGAACGAGTTCCTCGGCCTGCGGCTGACCCACGAGCAGGACGGCGACGACACCGTCGGCTCCCCCGTGATCGGCGCGCAGGTGACGATCAAGACCGCCGACGGGCGCACCCAGATCAACCGCGTCGACGGCGGAAGCGGCCACTCCGGCAAGCGCAGCCACGAAGTCCACTTCGGACTCGGCGAGCAGTCCGGACCGGTCGACGTGCACATCGAGTGGCGCGACCGCGACGGTTCGATCCACGAACAAGACCTGACACTGTCCGCGGGCTGGCACGACCTGCAGCTCGGCGACCAGGCCAAGGAGAAGTGACGGCATGGCTGAGACGCAACCGAGCCCGCCTCGGCACGATCCCAAGGTGGTCACCGCCCTCCGGCGGTTCGCCATCTCGATCACCATCTTCAACATCGTCGGCTACACGATCCTCGGGTTCGAGCAGCCGTGGCTGTGGCCGTTCATCGCGCTGGCCACCGGCTACGTCGTGGAGATCTTCCTCGAGATCGTGGGCGCCCGGCAGGAGGGCCGCGCGCCGCGGTTCGCCGGCAACGGGTTCCGAGGGCTGATGGAGTTCCTCTACCCGGCGCACATCACGAGCCTCGCGATGAACATGCTCATCTACGTCAACGACAACGTGTGGGCGCTGATCTTCGGCGTCACCGTCGCCGTCGGCGCGAAGTGGGTGCTGCGGGTCCCGGTGCGGGGCCGGATGCGGCACTACATGAACCCGTCGAACTTCGGCATCGCGGTGATCCTGCTGGTGTTCCCGTGGGCGTCCATCGCGCCGCCCTACCACTTCACCGAGCACGTCGGGACCTTCGTCGACTGGTTGATCCCGGCGCTGATCCTCCTCGGCGGCACCATGCTCAACGGCATGCTGACCGGCCGGTTGTGGCTGATCATGGCGTGGATCATCGGGTTCGTGCTCCAGGCGGTGGTCCGCGGGTTCCTGCTGGACGTCTCGATCCCCGCCGGCCTGGGCATGATGTCGGGTGTCGCGTTCGTGCTGTTCACCAACTACATGGTGACCGACCCGGGCACCAGCCCGTCGCGGCCGCTGTCGCAGGTGGCCTTCGGTGGCGGCGTGGCGGCGGTGTACGGCGTGCTGATGGGCATGTCGATCCCCTACGGCATCTTCTTCGCCACGGCGATCGTGTGCCTCATCCGCGGCGGCTTCCTGTGGGCCCTGCACATCGTGGACAAGGCGCGTGCCGAGGCCGCGGCACAGCAGAAGGCGATGGCGGCCGCCGAGCAGCCGCCCGTCGAGCAGGCCGCCGGCGACCCCGCCCTCAACGGGAACGGTGCGCAGAAGAAGACGGAGGTCGTGCCGACATGACCGCGACCGCGGCCGGCGTCCGGCGGAACCCTCCGGGACCTCCGCGCAGCGCGACGCTGGGCCTGCTCAAGAAGTTGGTCGGTGACCGGTTGGCGCTGATGACGTCGGCCGCGGACCGGTACGGCGACGCCGTCCGGATGGCCATCGGACCCAAGACGCTGTACTTCTTCAACCACCCCGAGCACGCCAAGCACGTCTTAGCCGACAACGCGGCGAACTACCACAAGGGCATCGGCCTCGTGCACGCCCGCCGCGCGCTCGGCGACGGGCTGCTCACCAGCGAGGGCGAGCTGTGGCGCAAGCAGCGCAAGGCGACCCAGCCCGCGTTCCAGCACAAGCGGATCGCGCAGCAGGCGGGCGCGGTGGCCGAGTCGGCGGGCAGGCTCGTCGACCGGCTCCGCGCCGGGGTCAACGGCACGCCGATGAACCTGATGGACGAGATGACCGGTCTGACGCTGGACGTCCTCGGGCGTACGCTCCTGTCGGAGGACCTCTCGGAGTTCGAGCAGGTCGGGCACGCCTTCGAGGCCGTGCAGGACCAGGCGATGTTCGAGATGGTGTCGATGAGCGCGGTGCCCATGTGGGTGCCGCTCCCCCACCAGTTGCGGTTCCGCAAGGCGCGCAAGGAGCTGCGCCGGGTCGTCGACGAGTTGGCGGCCCGGCGGGTGGCCAACGGCCACGCCGACGGTGACGACGTGCTCTCGCGCGTCATGGCGTCGACCGCGGAGGAGCCCGACCCCGCGTTCGGCAGGCAGCGGCTGCACGACGAGCTGGTGACGGTGATGCTGGCCGGGCACGAGACGACGGCCAGCACGCTGGGGTGGACCTTCCACCTGTTGGACCGGCACCCGGAGATCAAGGAGCGGGTCCGCGCCGAGGCGCAGTCCGTGCTCGGCGACCGGATGCCCACGTACGAGGACCTGCACGGCCTCCGCTACACGACGATGGTCGTGGAGGAGGTCATGCGGCTCTACCCGCCGGTGTGGATCCTGCCGCGCGCGGCGCAGGCCGACGACGAGGTGGGCGGCTACTTCGTGCCGAAGGGCGCGGACGTGCTGATCTGCCCGTACACCCTGCACCGGCACCCGGCGTTCTGGGACGAGCCCGACCGGTTCGACCCGGAGCGGTTCAACCCGGAGACCACGCACAACCGTCCTCGCTACGCCTACATCCCCTTCGGCGCCGGACCCCGGTTCTGCGTCGGCAACCACCTGGGGATGATGGAGGCGACGTTCACCATCGCCATGATCGCCCGTGAGCTGGACCTGCGCACGGTGCCCGATTACGACGTGGTGCCCGAACCGATGCTCTCGCTGAGGATTCGGGGCGGTCTGCCGATGACCGTGCACGCCGTCGCGTAATAGCACCGCACACAATCAGGGCCGCCCCTCGGGGCGGCCCTGATTATGTGTCTTCGTCCTTGGTGTCCGGTTATCTGTGATCGCAGCGGGTCCGCCCTGGTGGTTCAGGAGGCGGCACCCGCCCCCAGTGCGACCGTGCGCACGTCCAGCAGCGCCAGCAGGACCGGTGGGTCCAGGACGCAGCTGGGGCGCAGGGCGAGGTCGGCGTGCCGGACCGGCACACCGGGTCGGATGGTGATCGGGCCCGACGAGGCGACCGCGAGCGCCAGGTCGTCGGCGAACGGCCCGTCGGCCAGCATCGACTCGCGGCCCAGCGCCACGGAGTGCGCGAGCAGGTGCCACGTCCCCGGCGGGACCGAGGTGAGCACGTAGGGACCCGGGCGGCTGAGCACGGAGCACCTGATCGGCGCACCCTGCGGGATGCCGTCCGGGAAGAGGCCGATGAAGATCAGCCCCGGCGTGCCGCAGGACGGGGCGAAGACCTCGCCCTGCACGGTGGCCGTGCGCGTGTTCCCCGAACGCCGTGCCATCGGGATGTGCGGCGCGAAGCCGCCCAACTGGCGGTAGGTGGTCGGCGAGACGCCGACGCTGGCGCGGAAGCGGGAGCTGAACGTGCCGACGCTCGTGTAGCCGACTCGGTGGCTGATGTCGGTCACGGTCAGTGACGTGGACACCAGCAGGCGCTTGGCTTCCTGTAATCGGACGGCGGCCAGGAACCGACCGGGTGACACTCCGGTGACCCTCTGGAAGGCCCGCGAGAAGTGGAACTTGCTGTAATTCGCGGTGCGCGCCATGTCGTCGAGGGAGAATTGGTCGCCAATATTCTCGCGCATGAAGTCGATTACCCGGCCCACTGCTCGCTCGAGTACTTCGCCCACTACGACCCCCATATCGTAGAGTTTGCCGACAGAGGTGGAACACCAACTCCGACCACGGCCGGCCCACCGGCGAGGGGGATAGGGCCGCAGTCCTTCGGGTTCCGATGGCGCGCAGCCTTCGGAGAACCCCCAGAATTCCCCAGTAGTCACCCTGATTCTTGCAAACTACATGGCCCCCACAGCCTGCGCAAGGTTCGCCAACGAGGTCCACAAGATCATCGGCGGGACGCCGGGATGATCTTGTCAAGGCACGTTTCAAGGCACTACGGGGTCCCGGATGCATAAGCACCCCTGGCGAGCCACGAGTGATCATCCGATCATGAGGCGCATCGACAAATGCGCCCGGCCGCCCCGGTAGCCCGGTCAGCCGTCCCGCCACACCTGCGGACAGCCGCACGTCGAGTGAATCCATCGGCCCAGCAGCCGCCGGCAAGTGCCCTAGCGACATTATCAAGGCAACCACGGAGAAGCATCTTTTAGTGCTCCGGTCGGACCATGGTGAGAACGCGGGGCGAGAGCTCCCGCGCATTTCAGGAGTCGGCCGCACGATGTCTTCGGGTGTCCGGTCGACCCATTCTTCGCCGACCCGGAGGAAGGATCACCCGTGCAATTGGACACCGCACCGGATCGCGCCGTACGGACCATGACCCTGGAGGCGTTCGCGGACACCATCGTGCCGGGGGCGAAGCGCTCGCCGGACGACCGCGCCATCGCGGGGGCCAGCGAGGGTGGCGGCGCGGTGGTCGCCGGCGCCGTCGAACTCCTGGAGACACCGGCCGCCGGCGTCGCCGAAGGGCTGGACAGCCTCACCCAGATGCTCAACGGGCACGCCCGCGACTACGCGGCGGAGCACGGCCTGGAGCTGGACGAGGACGTGCCGCCGTTCGTGGCGCTGGCGTTCGAGCACCGGACCGCGCTGGTCGCCCGGCTCGTCGCGCCCGGCCACCCGGAGAAGGACGGCTGGGTGGCGTTGACGCTGTTCAGCAACATGGCCTTCGACACCGGCGCGCACATGCACACGCTCGACGCCATCGCCGCCGGGCACCCCGGGCTCAAGGCGATGAAGTTCTCCATGCCGGACGCCGACGGCCTCTGGCGGTTCCCCGCCTTCACGTACGGCAGGGCGCTCGCACGCAAGCACCCGGACACCACGCCGTCCGGGAACCCCGCCTGACCCGTGTCCGCAACGTTCTGCCGCGCCCGTCAGGCCCGGCGATTGGAGTTTCCATGACGAGCACAGAGAGCACCGACGTCCTCATCGTCGGCAGCGGGTTCGGCGGCGCCATCGCCGCTTACCACCTCGCCGCGGGCGGTGCCAAGGTCACCGTGCTGGAACGAGGCCCGTGGCTCGAGGGCAAGGACTTCGAGCACGACTACCTGATGGGCTCCTCGTACACGCGGATCTTCGACTTCGTCGTCGGCAACGGCATGAGCCTGCTCGGCGGCAACTGCGTCGGCGGCGGCAGCGTCGTGTACTTCGCCGCGATGCCCCGCGCGCCGCGGTTCGTCTTCGAGCGCAAGGGCAGCATCGGTCGGCGCATGTGGCCCGGCGCCATCAACCGCGACACCCTGGACCCCTGGTACGACAAGGTCAGCGAGGCGCTGCCGGTCACCAAGCAGGACTGGGACCAGGTGAGCTACTCGGGCGGCCTGTTCGCCGCGGCGTGCGACCACGCCGGCCGCACGGCCAACCCCGTGCCGGTGGCCATCGACACCAAGCTGTGCACCAACTGCAACTGGATGATGGCCGGCTGCAAGTTCGACGCCAAGCGGTCCCTGCTGCTCAACTACCTGCCCGCGGCGATCGCGCACGGCGCGGAGATCCGGCCGATGCACGAGGTGCAGAAGCTGACCCGCACCGCGGACGGCGGCTACCGCGTCAGCTACAACGTCATCCACGACGTGGACTACCGGGTGAGCATCGGCCAGGGCGAGATCGAGGCCAAGATCGTGATCCTGGCGGCGGGCGCGGGCGCCACGCCGGTGATCCTGCAGCGGTCGGAGGACACGCTCGGCAAGATGCCGCACGCCGTCGGCCGGTACTTCTCCGGCAACGGCGAGCGGTTGAACACGGCCATCATCGACGAGGACAAGGCCCGCGACCTGCTCGGCCTGTCGCGCGAGGACGACCTGTCCTACGCGGCGAACCAGATCGGCAAGGGTCCGACCGTCGCGAGCTGGGACAACCTGGACCCCTCGCTGCCGGAGTTCTCGCGGTTCTGCCTGGAGCAGCTGTACTTCCCGCCCGGCTTCGGCACCATCCTGGCGCAGACCCCGGACGCGCTGCCCGGCGCGCCCACGTGGTTCGGCGCGGAGAAGAAGAAGATCGTCGAGAAGTGGCAGTCCTGGCTGACGATCTTCTCGATGACCGAGGACGACAACGAGGGCGTGTTCGGGACGCCCCCGCCCACCGGCAACTCGGTCCGCATCTCCCAGCAGATGCTGGGTCGGGGGCCGATCACCTACAACCCGACCGAGAACACCCTGTTCGGCTGGCGGCAGGCGGACGCGGCGGTCAAGTCGATCATGGAGAAGGACGGCCTGTCGAAGGTCATGCCGTGGACCAACGACGTGGTGGGCGCGTACACCGTGCACCCGCTGGCGTCGTGCCGCATCGGCGACGACCCGGAGACCTCCGCGCTGGACGACCGGCACGAGCTGCGCGGGCACCCGGGCATCTTCGTGACCGACGGCGCGGCCGTGCCGGGCGCCCTGACGGTGAACCCGGCGCTGACCATCGCCGCGCTGGCGGAGCGCGCGATGCCGGGCATCGTGCGGGCGCTGCAGGAGCGCGGGGTGGACGTGAAGTACGGTGCCCCGTCACCGGACGGCGAGACCAGCGGTCGGCGCGGTGTGAAGAACCTGCTGCCGGACCTGGTGCACGACTGAGTCGCCGGTGGGACCCGGTCGCGAGGGCGTCCCTCGCGGCCGGGTACCGCTGTACCCGAAGCGGCTCGCGCCGCCGCTCGCGGTCTTCACGCGTCACGGCCGGGTGGCGGTGATCGCGCGCTCCGGCGTGCCCTGGTGAGGGCGCGCGCACCTCGTTCCGCGCGACCCACCATCGTCGCAAGGACTGCCCGACCCGGTCATCTTCGTCCGTGCGCGCCCGCCGCCGGGCCGGCAGACGTCCGAGCAGTCCGGAAGAAGGTTTCCGGGGCCAACGGCGAGAGCATCTACGCGTGACCACTCCGCGCGCGGACACCGCGCAGCGCCGGGCGCACGGCCCGACCTCGGCGTCGGCCACCGTCGCGCTCGACGTGGCGGTGGCCGGTCGGCGCGGCGCCGGGCGACCGGCGCGCCCTCGTCGGACCGGCCCGGTGCGAGTCGTCGTTCCCGCTCACCCGGCACCTCCGGGAAGTGCCCGAACGCGGACCGCCACGATCGCGGTCCGCACGCTGGTCGCGGCCCGGCGGTTCGCGGTGGTCGGGCCGCTGACGCGGGACCCCGTGATCAGCGCGTCCGCCCCCGACCTGCCTCTCGGTGCCGGCGACGAGCGGTGCGGGCGTGTCGACGGCGGTCGCGCACCGGTCGAACGCCGGCGGCGCGGTGTTCGTGGCGTTCGGCGGCCCCGGCTCCGCCACCGTGCTCGGGGCGCCAGGTGCGGCGCCGACCGTGAAACCTCACACCAGCTAGGGAGATTCCGATGGGCAGGATCGTCCGCACCGCGCTGCGCCGTTCCCTGAACCAGATCCGTCACGTCGAGCCGGTGAAGCCGAGCGCGGCGACCGGCCTGGTGGCGGCCGTGTACTCCGACGTCGAGGCCGACTTCGGCATGCTCGCGCCGCCCGTCGCGCTGCACTCCCCCGCGCCGGTCGCCCTGGCTGCCACCTGGTCGCTGCTGCGCGAGACGCTGGTCGCGTCGGGGCACGCGTCGCGCGCGGTGAAGGAGGCGGTCGCGGCGGCCGTGTCGCGCTCGAACACCTGCCCCTATTGCGTCTCCATCCACACCGCGACCCTCCAAGAGCTCACCCCCACCTCGTTCGAGGACGTCGAGGCGTGGGCGAGCGGGTCCGGTGCGGCACGGCCGTTCCCGGCGGAGCAGCTGCCCGAGCTGCTCGGCGTGGTGGTGGCGTTCCACTACCTCAACCGCCTGGTGAACGTCTTCCTGGGCGACTCGCCGCTGCCGGCCAACGCGCCCGCGCCCGCCCGCCGGTTCCTGGGCAAGTTCATGGGCACGAGCGCGCGCAAGGACTACCCGCCGGGCCGCTCGCTGCGGCTGCTGGCGGAGGCGCCGCGGCCGGACGACCTCGCCTGGTCGGCCGGGAACCCGGTCATCGCCGACGCGCTCGGCCGGATCGCGGCGGCGTTCGACGCCGGCGGGGAGCGGGCGTTGTCGCAGCCGGCACGGGAGCTGGTGCTCGACCGGATCGCCGCGTGGGACGGCACGCCACCGGGCTTGAGCCGCGCCTGGGTCACCGACGCGGTGGCCGGCCTGCCCGCCGAGGACCGGCCGGGCGCGACCCTGGCGCTGCTCGTGGCGATCGCGTCCTACCAGGTCGACGACGACACCGTGGCCGCGTTCGGCGGTGACGACCGGCGGCTGGTCGAGCTGGTGTCCTGGTCCGCGTTCACGGCTGCCCGGCGGATGGCGGGCCTGCTGCACCGCGCGACGGAGGTGTGAGGTGCAGCGGCCGTGGCGGGCCCTGGTGGTCCTGTGCCTGGCGAACTTCCTGATCCTGCTCGACACCACCATCGTCAACACCGCCGCGCCGGACATCATGTCGGGCATCGACGCGGGCATCGACGAGGTGCTGTGGGTGCTCAACGGCTACCTGCTCGCGTTCGCGTCGCTGCTGATCGTCTTCGGCCGGGTCGGCGACCTGGTCGGGCCGCGGGCGGTGTTCGTCGCCGGCCTCACCGTCTTCACGGTCGCGTCGGTCCTCTGCGGGGTGGCCACGTCACCGGGCCTGCTCATCGGCGCGCGGGTGTTGCAGGGCATCGGCGCGGCGGCGCTGACACCGCAGGCGTTGACGTTGATCTCCGGCATCTTCCCGGCCGAGCGGCGGGGCGCGGCGTTCGGGATCTTCACCGCGGTGGCCGGTGTCGCGGCGGTGAGCGGGCCGACCGTGGGCGGGCTCGTCGTCACGGCGTTCGGCTGGCAGGCGGTGTTCCTGCTCAACGTCCCGTTCGGCGTGCTCGGCGTGGTGCTGGCGCTGAAGTTCGTGCCGGACCTGCGCGCCGGGCGGCCGCACCGGTTCGACGTGGTCGGCGTCGTCCTCGCCACCGTCGCGCTCCTGGCGCTGGTTTACGCGCTGGTCGAGGGGCAGCGGCACGACTGGGGCGTGATCACTGGTGTGGTCAGCATCCCGGCGGTGCTCGTCCTGAGCGCGGTGACGGCGGTGGCGTTCGTGCTGTGGGAACGGCGGCAGCGCGAGGCCCTGGTGCCGCTGGACCTCTTCCGCGACCGCAACTACTCCATCGCCACCGGCATCACGCTCATCACGTCGTTCGCGGTGTACGGGTTGATGCTGGTGTTCGTCATCGAGACGCAGACCCTGCTCGGCATGAGCCCTCTGATGTCCGGCGTGACGGCGCTCCCGTGGACGCTCCTGCTCAGCGCCGTGGCGCCGGTCGGCGGGCGGCTCGCCGACCGGATCGGGGGCAGGCTGCCCCTGACCGTCGGCATGGTGCTCTACGCGGCCGGCGTGCTCGGGGTGGCGTTCGTGCCCGACGCGACGTCGACGCCCGCCACGTTCGTCGTGCCGATGGTGTTCATCGGCGTCGGCATGGGACTCGCCCTGGCCCCCGCCACGACCGAGGCCATGCGCGGCATCCCACCCGAACGCGCGGGCATCGCCTCCGGTGTGCTCAACACCGCCCGGCAGACCGGGGCCGCGCTCGGTGCGGCGGTCGTCGGCGCGGTGCTGCAGAACCGGCTCGTGGCGGCGCTGCGGGAGGAGACCGCGGTGCTGTCCACCCGGCTGCCCGAGAACGTCCGGCCGCGGTTCCTCGACGCGTTCGAGGAGGCCGCCGCGCACGGGCTGCGGCTCGGCGCCGGTCAGCAGGGCGGCGTGGAAACCCCGGCCGACCTCCCCCCGGACCAGGCGGAGCTGTTCGGCTCCCTGGCGCGGGAGGCGTTCGGCACCGCCTTCGTCTCCGCCAGCCGACCGGCGCTGGCCGTCGCGGCGGGCGCCATCCTGTTCGGCGGGGTGCTGGCCCTCGGGCTCAAGACCCGTGCCGCCGTGCGTGCTCCCGTCACGCCGGTTCGGCAATGAATTCCGGGTGGCCCGGAATCCCATTCCCGAACCTGCCGATCAACCGACTTCAGGACCGGACCCAAAAGGTGACCGAACGCAGTTCAATCGGCACGTCCGCCTGATTCTCCCCCAATGGGAATTCCGCTCTCGCAACCCGGAAGGTGATCGAGGAAGAACCCACCAGCCGCCCCCGACCAGGTCAAGCCGCTCCGGCACGGCGGTCAGGTCCGATCCCAGAGGTCCCGCTCGGTTTCTCCGAGCGGGACCTCTTGTCGTGCACGGGGTGACGGTGCGCAACCGGGAGGCGCTACCGGCAGCGCCGCGAACCGCCCCTTTACGACAGGTAAGCACTTTGGAACAAGCGGCCGTGTGGGGCATTTTTTACGATATTCCCCCTGGGTTTCGTCACTCATTGCGACAGTTCCCCCGGGAAGAGGAGACGCGGATGTACGACTACGTGATCGTCGGCGCCGGTTCAGCGGGATGTGTGCTCGCGGCGCGCCTGTCCGAGGACCCGGACGTCAAGGTGTGCCTGGTGGAGGCGGGACCGGCGGACACCTCGCCGACCGTGCACGTGCCCGCCGCGTTCGGCAAGCTCTTCCGCACCCGGCTGGACTGGGACCTGGACACGCACGGCGAGCCGAACCTCAACGGTCGCCGGATCTACCTCCCGCGCGGCCGGGTGCTCGGCGGCTCCAGCTCCATCAACGCCATGATCTACATCCGCGGCCACCGCCTCGACTTCGACGGCTGGGGCCAGCCGGGCTGGTCCTACGACGAGCTGCTGCCGTACTTCATCCGCTCCGAGGACAACGAGCGCGGCGCCTCGGAGTTCCACGGCGTCGGCGGGCCGATGACCGTCTCGGACGGCCGGTCGCGCAACGTGATGTCCGCGGCGTTCGTCGACGCCGCGGTCCAGGCCGGCTACCCGACCAACGACGACTTCAACGGCGCCGAGCAGGACGGGTTCGGGCTGTACCAGGTGAACCAGCGGGACGGCAAGCGGTGCAGCGCCGCGGTGGCGTTCCTGCACCCGGCGATGGCGCGGCCGAACCTGACCGTGGAGACCAACGTCGAGGTGCACCGGGTGAGCTTCGACGGCGACCGGGCGACCGGCGTCGTCGGCTCGCGGCTGGACGAGGAGCTGGAGATCCGGGCCGAGCGCGAGGTGATCGTCTCGGCGGGCGCCTACCACTCGCCGCAGCTGCTCCAGCTGTCGGGCATCGGTCCGGCGGAGTTGCTGCGGGCGCTGGAGGTCCCGGTCGTGCTGGACCAGCCGGAGGTCGGGCGGAACCTCCAGGACCACCCGCACGTGATGCTGGTCTTCGCCCACTCCCAGCCGGTGAGCCTGCTCATCGCGAGCGATCCGAAGTACGGGCGGGAGTTCGTCGAGCACGGCACCGGTCCGCTGACGTCCAACATCGGCGAGGCGGGCGGCTTCTTCCGGTCCGAGGACGGGTTGCCCGCGCCGGACATGCAGTTCATCGCCGGTCCGGTGATGTTCGCCGACGGCGGCCTGGGCACGCCGACCGATCACGCCATCTCCTTCGGCGCGTGCCTGCTGACCCCGCGCAGCCGGGGCAGCGTGACCATCGCGTCCGACGACCCGACCGCCAAGCCGCAGATCCGGCACAACTACTACGACGACGACGCCGACCTGCGCGCGATGGTCGAGGGCGTGCGGCGGGGTCTGGAGCTCTCCCGGCAGCGGTCGCTGTCGCCCTACACCGAGCGGCAGGTGGGCGGGCCCGCGTCCGAATCCGACGCCGACCTGCGCGAGCACGTCAGACGGGCGACGCAGACGGAGTTCCACCCGGTCGGCACGTGCGCGATGGGCACCGTGGTCGACGCCGAGCTGCGCGTGCGGGGCGTCGAAGGGCTGCGGGTGGTGGACGCCTCCGTGATGCCGACGGTGATCCGCGGCAACACCAACGCGCCCACGATCGCCATCGCGGAGAAGGCCGCCGACCTGATCCTCGGCCGGCAGCCGCCCACCCCGGCCACCGTCGTGACCGCGTCGACCGCTTGAGACCGGACGGCGCTTCCCCCCTTCGCGGGCGCGGGAAGCGCCGTCCCGACGCTGCGGGCCCGAACGCCCGGCGGGTGCCGCGCGGGTCAGGCGACCACGGCGGGCTCGGGCAGGGGGAACAGGCCGAGGAAGCGTTCCACGCGTTCCCGGCTGCCGGTGAGCTCGACGTCGCCGGCCTCGATCGCCTCGGACAGGCCGCGCCCGCTCCAGATCAACGCGTTGAGCGTCGCCGGGTCGGTCTCGATCACCGCCTGCGGGTGGTCCAGCTCGCCGCGCGTGATCCAGATCCGGTCCACGGACAGCTGCACGCGGAACGAGTCCTCGCCCAGCCGCAGCACCAGGTCGGCGGTGAAGCCATCGGCGCGGCCGGGGTCGAACAACGTCTTCAGGGCGAGCATCAGCGAGTCCACGCTGATCGCGGCGTCGTGCCGCAGCGACGGCGACCGACCGCCCCAGCGCCCCAGCGAAGTGATGACGGGCTCCAGCTCGCGGCCCCACGCCGTCAGCTCGTAGACCCAGGCGGCGGCGGGCGGCGGCAGCTTGCGGCGGCGCACCACGCCGAACTCCTCCAGCTCGCGCAGCCGGTGCGACAGCACGTTGGGGCTCGCGCCCGGCATGCCGGTCCGCAGGTCGGTGAAGCGCTTCGGGCCGAACAGCAACTCGCGCACGATCAGCAGCGCCCAGCGCTCCCCCACCAGGTCGAGGGCGTGAGCCGTCGCGCACCCGTCATCGTACTTGCGCTTGGTCGCCATGACGGCATCCTACCAGCGGAAGTCCTCCGGACGGGGTCCGTGGTTGTCTTTTAGGACTAGGCACTAGTAGTGTTCAACCGAGCGGGTTGTTTCCAGGACTGACAGCCCCCTGGGGGAGCGGATGTCCACTCGACGGAACGACCAGCCACCACCGACACCGGACTCGTCCGAACCACCGGATCCGCGCCGCCGGTCGGCGCCGGCCACGACGTTCCCCGTCGCGACGGTGTTCGCGACGCCGGGTCTGCTCACCGCGTCCCCGCTCCCCGGGAAACCCCCTCGCCCACCGGGAGCGGACGCGGGCACGGAGGTGGCGTTCCCGTCCGAGAAGGACTGACGTCCGCCACCCGGAGTCGCGTGGGTGGGCCGACGCACGGCCCACCCACGCGGCGTCCTGCCAGCACACCACCGAGAGGAACTGCATGAGCAACCACGTGATCCAGTACACCGCCGACAGCGTGGAGAAGGCGGACGAGAACCAGGAGCTCGTCGAGCGGATCTACACCGAGCTCGGCGCCCAGGATCCGGGTGGCATCCGGTACGCGACCTTCCGGCTCGAGGACGGCGTGACCTTCGTGCACATCGTCGTCCACGAGACCGACGACAACCCGCTGGACGGCGTCTCCGCGTTCGCCGACTTCATGAAGGACTTCGGCGACCGCGTCAGCAGCCCGCCGAAGTTCAGCGAGGCGAAGATCGTCGGCTCCTACCGGTTCGGGTAGCAGGAGCCGAGCGCGGACGTCGGCCTGCCTCCACCCGCGCCGGACGAGGCGGGCCGACGTTCCGCACCACCGCCCGGACCACTCGGGCGTCCTCGCAAGGCCGTTCTCACCCTGGGCAGGTGCACCCGTGGCGAGCAAGCGCAAGTACGAGGAGAGCTGTCCGGCCGCCCACGCGCTCGACCTCGTCGGTGAGCGGTGGGCGCTGCTGGTGGTCCGCGAGTTGTTGTTCGGCCCCAAGAGGTTCACCGACCTGCGCGCCGGGATGCCGGGCGCGAGCCCGGACGTGCTGTCCCAACGCCTGCGGCAGTTGGAGCGCGCCGGCGTGGTCCGGCGGCGCAGGCTGCTGCGGTCCGCGTCGACGCGGGTGTACGACCTGACGCCCTGGGGCCGCGAGCTGGAACCGGTGATCGTCGGCTTCGGCCGGTGGGGCGGGCGCTCGCCCGGGCTCGACCGGCGTGCCGCCATCGGCGCCGACGCCGTGATGCTGGCGTTCAAGAGCCTGTTCGAGCCGCGGCTGGCCGCCGGGTTCGCCGTCGACGTGTCCGTCCGGGTCGGCGGCGACGAGTTCCGGGTCTCCGTGTCGGACGGCGCCATCGACGTGGACCGGCGCGACGGCGCGGGCGCGGACGCCGTGGTCGTGACCGATCCCGGTTCGCTGCACGAGGTCGTGTGGGGCGCGCGGCGGCTCGAAGACGCGGAAGCGGCCGGCGAGGTCGCCGTGCGGGGCGACCGCGACGGGTTCGTGCGGCTGCTGGCGGTGCTGAACCCGCCCGAACCGGCCGTGCTGGAAGGCGGCAAGGGAGGCCCGGTCCCGTCCGCGTAGGGGTTGGCGAAGAACTCCCGGGCGTCGCCTGACGGGCAAGTCGGGCGCCTCCCCGGGCGCGAAGTGGCCGCCGCGACCGGATTCGGACCGGCGCACGACGTCGTGCTCGACGGGTGTGATCCCGATCTCAGGCCGCCTCGGCGCTGTCACCCCTCAGCCGTCGCCCTCGTCGGAATGGGCACCGGCTATTCGACACGGAGGGGAATATGGCACAACCGGGCAAGAGGGGGCTCCGGACCGCGTTCGTCGCGATCGCGTTGACCGCAACGACACTCGGCTTCGGGGTCGTCACGGCAGGCTCGGCCGCGGCCTCGGGCAGCTACACCGGACGGGCGTTCATCTACGGCGCCGCCGGCTACCTCGACGGGGACTGGGCCGACGAGGGCGTCAACAACGTGAGCACGCACCGCCACTCCAACGCCACCTGCCTGTGGCAGACCATCCTGAGGGCGGACGGCTACCTGGCCGCGAGCGACGTCGACGGGATCTTCGGCGACCGGACCCACGCCGCCACCGTGCGGTGGCAGCAGGCCCACGGGCTGTACGGCGACGGTTCGGTCGGCAGGGACACGTGGGCCCGGGCCGGCCGGAAGGTGACCGACCAAGGCCCCGACGGGGACTACCGGTGGGGCGGTTACTTCGGGATCGAGCGCAGCTTCCCCGTCATGCGCAACCGCGATGGCGGCAAGTACGGGTTCTACGACCCCGACGGCGTGTTCCGCTGGGCGTCGTACGACACGCGGACCTGCGGCTAGGGTTCGGAGCTGATCGTCCTGGATGTGGCACGACGACCAAGCGCGCCACATCCAGGACACCTCGCGGTCGCGACGGGCCCGCGCGCGGCCGCCGGTGCGGCCCGGCTCGCCGCCGCGACGGACTAACCCCCGAAGTCCCGGATCTCCTCTTCCGTGCGACGGGCGGCGGTCTCCATGAACCGCAGCAGCGTGGCGAGTTCCGCGTCGTCGAACGCCTCGACGTCACGGCGGTGCCGCTCGTTGAGGCCGTCGTACATCCGGCCGACCCGCTCCACCGCGTCGGGATCCGGTTCGATGAGCACCTTCCGCCGGTCGTGCTCGTCCGGCACGCGGCGCGCGAAACCCGCGCGCACCAGGCGATCGATCATCCGCGAGGCCGAGCCGCTGGTGAGGTTGACGCGCCGGGCCAGCTCGCCCGCGGTGGCGGGGCCCTCGTTGGCGAGCACGTACAGCGCCTGGAGGTCCGCCCAGGGCACGCCGAGGCGTTCGGCGATCATCCCGTTGAGCTGGATGACCGGGATCTGCCACCGGGCGACGGCCCGCAGGACTTCCGACCGCGCGTCGTCAGGCGCCTTGCTCATCCCGTTCGCTCCACCCGGCCAGCATACTGCGCCACGCAGTCGATGCATGACACAGCTTCTGCGTTGCAGAGTATCTGCGTCATGCAGCTATATTGGGCGTACTGTCGCGACCAGGGAAGGCGCCCATGACCGACGCACCCACCGTCACCTGCCCGTTCTCCACCCGAGCCCGCGCCATCGACGCTCCCGACCCGCACCGGGCGGAGATGCGGGCGGCCGGACCCCTCGTCCAGGCGGAAGCGCCGGCCGGCGGACCGGTCTGGATCGTCACGGACCTCGACCTGGCCCGCGAAGTCCTGACCGACACCCGCTTCGCCAAGGACACCGCCCTGGCGCCGCCGCACTGGGATCACCGCGTGGCCGGCCTCGAACCCACCGCCGCCGAGCAGCTGTCGGTGACCACGCTGGACGGCGAGGCGCACGGTCGGCTGCGGCGCGCGTTCGCACCGCTGTTCGGCGCGGCCAGGGTGCGGGCGGCCTACCCGCGGCTGCGGGCCATCGCAGAACGGCTGCTCGCCCGCCTCGGACCCGGCGAGGTCGACCTCCTCGAGGACTTCACCACCAGGTACCCGCTGGCCGTCCTGTGCGACCTGCTCGGCATCCCGGACGAGCACGTGGACGGCGCGATGCGCGCGTGCAGGCTGATGCACACCGACTACCCGGACCACGTGGGGCAGGCCATGGCCGCCTTCGCCGACCTCGCGACCGCCGCGCTCGACGGCGGCGGACCGGCCACCGAGCTCGCGGACCGGATGCCGCCGGGCAGCACGCGGCGGGACCTGCACTACCAGGTCTTCACCCTGCTGTTCGCCGGTCAGCTCACCACCGACCTGACGATCGGCTTCCTCGTGGCACGCCTGCTCGGCGATCCCGCGGCCCCGGCCGACGACGAGCTCGTCCGCGACACCCTCCGCCACCACCCGGCGGCGCCGTTCACCCTGTGGCGCTTCACGTCGACCGAACTGGACCTCGCCGGGACCCGCCTGCCGGCGCGCTCCCCCGTCCTCGTCGACATCAAGGGCGTCAACGAGAGCGGCGACGGCGCCGACCTCACCTTCGGCGCGGGCCCGCACTACTGCATCGGCGCCCAGCTGGCGCGGCTCGAACTCCGCGCCGTCGCCGAGACCTTCCGCACCCACTACCCCGCCGCTCGGCTCACCACCCCGTTCGACGACCTCCGCCACAGCGGGCCCGGCGGCATCATGGGCAGCCGCCTCCACTCGCTCCCCGTCGTGCTGCGATAGCAACCAAGACCGGTCGCGGAAATGCTCATTGCCACGAACGCGCTCCCGTGATCGGCAATTTCCAAGCGCACCCGAACAACCACTCCATCGTGTGATACGCCGACGCACTGACCTGCACGTTCAGCGTGATCGGAGCTGGTTGCCGAGCACCTGTCCTTGACATTGCGCGGCACGGGCGGTCAATCTCGATGCGGCGGCGACCCGGGGAGTCGTCGCCGATCACCTTTCGACGTGATGACGGGGGAATCATGTCGTCGAGCGAGAACACCCTGCGCGCGAAGCAGGGCGGTACGGGGAACCTGGTCGAACGGCTCGAAGGGCTCGCGCGCGACCACGGCTGGCTGGACCGGCCCGCCTACCACGTGGACGACGAGACCTACCGGTTCGCCGACGTCTACGAGGGGGCGGGCCGTGCGGCCGCCGCGTACACCGCGAGAGGGCTCGGCGCCGGCAGCCGGATCGCGCTCGTCCTGCCGGACGGCATCGACGCGGTGTGGGCGTTCCTGGGCGCGTTGCGGATCGGCGCGGTCGCGGTGCCGGTGAACTCGACCATGCACCCGGACGAGCTGCGCCGGGCGATCGGGATCGCGGTGCCGGACGCGGTCGTGTGCGAGGAGGACCCGGGCGGTCCGCCCGCCGACCTGATCCCGCCGGAGGAGCTGCGGGCGGAGGGCCTCACGCCCCACCCGCCCTGTGCGCCGGCCACACCGGACACCCCGGCGTACGCGGTGTTCACCTCGGGCACGACGGGCGACCCGAAGCTGTGCTTCCACACCCACGGCGACCCCGGCGTGTACGAGCGGGCCATCGGGTCGGTCGTCGGCATCACGCCGGACGACGTCACGTTCTCGGTGTCGCGGATGTACTTCGCCTACGGCCTGGGCAACTCCGTGTTCCTCCCGCTGCACCGCGGCGGCACCACGGTGCTGTCGCCGGCACGGGCGACCGAGGACGACGCGTTGCGGATCATCAAAGACCGCGGCGTGACGGTGTTCTACGGCCAGCCGAGCTTCTACGCCCGGCTGTCGCGCCACCCCGATCACGCGCTGCTGTCCGGCCTCCGGCTGGCGCTGGTCGCGGGCGAGGTGCTGCCGGCGCCGTTGGAGGTGCGGCTGAGGCAGGTGCTCGGTGAACGGCTGCTGAACATCTTCGGCACGACGGAGATCGGGCACGCCTTGGTGGCCAACGCGATCGGCCACAGCCGTGACCACACGATCGGGCGGATCCTGCCGCCGTACCGGATGCGGATCGTGGACGAGGCGGGCGTCGAGGCTCCGCCGGGCGTGCCGGGTGCGCTGGAGGTGGCGGGTCCGTCGATCGCGCTGGGCGTGGCACGGGGCAGCGATCCGCCGGCGCGGGCCGGGGACTCCTGGTACGCCACCGGCGACGCGGCCACCGCGGACGAGGACGGGTACGTGCGGCTGCACGGCCGGTTGGACGACGTGGAGATCGTCGGCGGCCAGAACGTGCACCCGGCGGAGACCGAGGACCACCTGATGCGCCACCCCGCCGTGCGGGAGGCCGCGGTGTGCTCGGCACGGCGCGAGAGCGGTGTCACGTCGCTGCGCGCGTTCGTGGTGCTGGACGACGGCGCGTCGCCGGAGGAGGTGCGCGCCGAGCTGCTCGCCGGCGCGCGGGCGACGCTCACCTGGTACAAGGTTCCGGAGGACGTGGTCTTCGTGGCCGAGCTGCCCCGCACGCCGACGGGCAAGCTGCGGCGACGGGTGATCCGCGCGATGGCGGGGGGTTGATCCGTGGAGCGCAGCGGTGTCAACGGGAAGGCCGCCGCGGCGGTCGTGGTCACGATGGTGCTGTGGGCGTCGGCGTTCGTCGGCATCCGGTACGCGGGCGAGCACTTCGAGCCGGGGTCGCTGGCGCTCGGCCGGTTGCTGGTCGGCGCGATCGCGCTCGGTGCGATCGCCGCGCTGCGCGGTGTCGGCGTGCCGCCGAGAGCGGCGTGGCCGGGGATCATCGGGTCCGGGGTGTTCTGGTTCGCGCTGTACATGGTCGCGCTGAACTGGGGTGAGCGGCACGCGGACGCGGGCACGGCCGCCCTGATCGTCGGCGTCGGCCCGATCCTGGTGGCGTTCCTGGCCGGGTGGCTGCTCCGCGAGGGCTTCCCGGTGCGGTTGCTGGTCGGGCTCGCGATCGCGTTCGCGGGCGTCGCGGCGGTCGGGCTCGTCGACTCCGGCGGCGGCTCGACGACCCGGGGCGCGCTGCTCTGCCTGGTCGCGGCGGCCGGGTACGCGGTCGGCGTGGTGGCGCAGAAACCCGCCCTTCGGCACGCGTCCGCGTTGCAGGCCACCACGTTCGGCTGCGTGGTCGGCGCGATCGTGTGCCTGCCGTTCGGCGGGCAGCTCGTCCGCGACCTCGGCGACGCGCCGGCGAGCGCCACGCTCTCGGTGGTGTACCTGGGCCTGCTGCCGACCGCGCTGGCGTTCTACACGTGGGCGTACGCGCTCTCCCACATGACCACCGGCAAGCTCGGCGCCACGACGTACCTCGTGCCGGCGATCGTGGTGGTGCTGTCGTGGGCGCTGCTCGACGAGGTGCCCGGTCTCGTGGCGTTGGCGGGCGGCGCGCTCTGCCTGGTCGGCGTCGCGGTGTCGCGCGGCAAACCCGCGCCCGCCGTCACGGCGGCGAGGTGACCGGCGGGGTCGGGCGAGGACGCGGCACGCCCTCGTCCGACCCCGGGCGTGCGGTCAGGCGGGCTGGTCCTTCTCCGTCGGGAGCCAGACCTGGAGGTTCGTCGGGTCGAACGGGATCGAGACGTGCTCGTTCGTGATCGACCACCTGCCGTTCGACCGTCGCAGGCAGACGGTCTCCCGCACCCAGATCGACCGCTGGAAGCCGCCTTTGCGCTCACCGGAGTCCAGGTGGAGCATGTTGGCGAACGCGACGTCGCCGCTCGTCACGATGGTGCGGTCGTGCGTTTCCAGGGTGATGGGCCCTTCGTAGCCGTCGAACCACCGCAGGAAGTTGCGCCGCACCTCCTCGGTCCCGGTGAACCGCAGGGGCGGCACGACGTCGTAGTAGACGATCCCGGGGGAATAGCAGGACATCAGCCGGTCGATGTCCTTCGCCTGCTGGGCGGCGGCGCGGCCCTCCAGGAACGCCACCACTTCGGACTCGTTCGAGCTCATCGCTTCTCCGTTCGAGGTTTTCGGACTTCTCGTCACGCGGCGCGGCCGGCCTTCAGCGCGGTCGCGACGTCGACGACGCGGCGAGCCTGGTAGCGCGCCGCCGCCAAGGTCACCTCGCCGGGCGCACCGGTGCCGGCGACGTGCGAGGTGCCATAGGGGTTCCCGGACTGGAACTGGATCGGGTCGGTGTACCCAGGCGGCACGATGATCCCGCCCCAGTGGTGGAAGGTCGTGCTCAACGCCAGGATCGTGGACTCCTGCCCGCCGTGCGGGCTGTTGGAGGACGTGAAGGCCGAGTACACCTTGTCCGCGAGCTTGCCGTGGAACCACAGCGGGCCGGTCGTCTCGATGAACGCCCGGAGCTGCCCGGCCGGGTTGCCGAAGCGGGTCGGCGCGCCGAACAGCACCGCGTCGGCCCACTCCAGGTCGTCGTGGGCGGCCTCGGCGACGTCGGCGGTGCTCCGGACGTGCGCGGCCCACTCCGGCCTGGAGTCGACGGCCGCCGCCGGCGCCGTCTCGGCGACCTTGCGCAGCCGCACCTGCGCGCCGGCCTCCTCCGCGCCCTCGGCGGCGGCTTGCGCCAAGGCGTGCACGTTGCCGGTGGCGCTGTAGTAGATGATCGCGACGTTCACGGCGGGCGGCTCAGGGCTCAAGGTCGGCCACCCCTCGGCCGGTCGACACGTCGAACGGCACGGAGACCTGGTCGTGCGCGATCAACCACCGGCCGTCGACCTTCCGGAAGCCGAACGTGGCCCGGACCCACATGCCGCTCGTCGGCACGCCGTCCCGCGTGGTGCCGCTGAGCCGGCCGAAGCCGTGCCCGAACGCCACGTCGTCGCCCGCGGTGACGCTCAGGTCCCGCACCTCGTAGTCCACCTCCCGGAAGAACGCGAACACGTTCGCCCAGTTCTTCGACTTCGCCGCTATTCCCACGTGCCGCAACGGCGGCTCGACGTCGAAGGACACGACGTCCGGCGCGTAGATCCGCTCCAGGCCTTCGAGATCCTTGGCCCTGAGCGCTTCGACGATCCGGTCGACCTGCCGCCGGATCCCGGCTTCCTCCGCCTCGCGGTGCACAGGCATCGCCATCCACCCCTTTCGTGACTTGCCGGGTACGACGACGCAGCCGGGTGGAATGTGAGGCGGCACGGCGGTCGTCCCGGACGGGCGGCACGGCGACCTGACGTTTCGGTGTGCTATCCCGTCGGACAGGGTGAGGGAAGAGCCGACCCGGGGGAGCCAGCGGAACATGACCGACCACTCAGGACCCGAGCACGACCGGTCCGACGCGGGGTTGAGCGCGATCGTCGGCGAGCGGCGTCAGCTGATCAACCTCGCCTACCGCCTCCTCGGCTCGCTGGCCGAGGCCGAGGACGCCGTCCAGGAGACCTACGCCCGCTGGTACGCCCTGTCGCGGGAGCAGCGGGACGCCATCGAGTCGCCGGGCGCCTGGCTCACCACGGTCGCCGGCCGCGTCTGCCTCGACCTGCTCGGCTCGGCGCGGGTCAGGCGTGAGCGCTACGTGGGCGAGTGGCTGCCCGAGCCGCTGCCCGACCGGACCGAGTGGGCCGGCGGGCGAGCGGGCGCCGCCACCACCGACCCGGCCGACCGGATCACCCTGGACGAGTCGGTCGGCATGGCCTTCCTCGTCGTGCTCGACTCGATGACGCCCGCCGAGCGCGTCGCGTTCGTCCTGCACGACGTCTTCCGCTACCCCTTCGGCGAGGTGGCCGAGATCGTCGGCCGCACGCCGGCCGCCTGTCGCCAGCTGGCCTCGTCGGCCCGCCGCCGCATCCGCGCCGCGCAGGCGCCCACGACCCCGACCGCCCGGCAGGCCCGGATCGTCAGGGACTTCAAGCAGGCCTTCGAGAGCTGGGACATCGACGCCCTCGTCGACCTGCTCGCCGACGACGCCACGGTGATCAGCGACGGCGGCGGCCTGGTCCGCACGTCGCTGCGCCCGGTGGAGGGCGCCGAGCGGATCGCCGAAGCGCTGCGCCACCTCGCGGACCGGCTGCGCGGCCAGACGATGCTGGAGCGCGCGGTCAACGGCCAGCCCGGCCTGATCGCCCAGCAGGACGGCGTCACGGTGTCGGTGTACGCGTTCGAGATCGAGGGCGACCGGATCAAGCGCATCTGGGCGGTGCGCAACCCGGAGAAGCTCCGCCCGTGGACGGCCGGCTGACCGTCAGCGCCGGTCCCGGGGCTCTCCGCCGGTCCAGTCCCAGTCGGTGATCGTGGTGCGCATCAGCCGCGCGGCGGCGGACAGGCGGCTGTCCGCGCCCCAGTACAGGGTGACCGTGCGGCGGCAGTCGGCGCTGTCCACGGCCACCCAGGCGCCGGGGACGCGGGTGGCGCCGCGCAGCGCGAACGCCGGGACGAGGCCGACGCCGAGCCCCGCGCCGATCAGCTCCGCGATGGCGCCGGGCTCGTCGCTCTCGCAGACGATCTTCGGGGTGAGGCCGCGCGCGGCGAAGAGCCGGTCGAGCAGCCGGCGGATCCAGTGCCCCTCGCGCGCGGTGACGAAGGGCAGGTCGGCGAGTTCCTCGACGCGCACCGAAGCGCGGCTCGCCAGCGGGTGGCCCGGCGGGGTGCCCACGCCGACCGCTTCGTCGAACAGCCGTGCCGACGCCAGGCCCTCGGCGTGGATCGGCTGCGAGGCCACGCACAGGTCGACGTCCTGCGCCCGCAGGCGGCGGGCCATGTCGTCGGCCGGCGACCAGTGGAGTGCGACCTCGGCGGACGGGTGGGCCCGCTTGTAGGCGGCCAGCGGCCCGGTGAGGGTGAGGAAGGTCTCCGACGCCAGTCGCACGGCGCCCTGCCCCTCGTCGGCGGCTTCGGCGACGGCGCGTCGTCCCGCGTCGAGCTCGCCGAGCGCGCGTTCGACGTGATCGCGGAAGAGCTTGCCCGTGTCGTTCAGCCGGAGCCGGCCGCCGCGGTCGAACAGCGGCGCGCCCAGCTCATGCTCCAGGCGGGCGACGGTGCGGCTCAGCGACGGTTGGGCGACGCGCAGCTCGTCGGCGGCCCGGCTGAGGTGCTCCAGCCGGGCCACCACCAGGAACTGCCGGAGCGAGTTCAGCTCCACCATGCCTCCGCGTGCATAACGCCATAGCAATATCGATCTTAGACACGATAACTCACAGGTCATAGCTTGAGAGGCGTTCGCACCCGAGATCACCAGTGAGGAGGGATCCCCCATGGCCATCGGGCCGGGATCCGTTGCCGCGCCTCGGACCGCGCCGACCGAATGGGTCTACCGGGCCGTCGTCAGCGCGCACGTGGTGGCGATCGTCGCCCAGCCGGTGTTCGCCGGCGTGTACCTGACCGGGGACTTCGACAGCCTGCGCCGGCACGCCGTCGGCGCGGACGTGACGTCCTCCATCGGCTACGTCCAGGTGATCGTGGCGATCGTGGTCTGGGCCCGGTTGCGGCGGGCCGGGCCGTTCCTGGCCACGGTGGCGGTGGTGGCGGCCGAGACGGCGCAGTACTTCGCGGGCCTGGAAAGCGCGCTGTGGCTGCACGTCCCGCTGGGGGTGATGACCGTCGCGGCGCTCGTCGTGCAGTTCATCGACGTCTGGCGCCGCCCCTTCCCGCGACGGGAGGCCCGCGATGCGTGACGGCCTGACCAGGCGGCGGGTGCTGGGCATCGGCGGCGCGCTCGGGCTGGTGGCGGCCACGGGACTGTCGGCGTCGGCCGTGCTGGCCCGCCGACCGGCGACGACCGGCGCCGAGCTGCGCAGCGCGGTGCCGCTGCCGCCGCCGTTCCAGGCGCCGCTGCCGATCCCCGGCGTGCTGGCGCCGGTCGCCGCCGACCGCTACGAGATCACCCAGCGCGAGGCGAGCGCCGAGATCCTGCCCGGTGTCCGGACGCCGTTGTGGACCTACGAGGGCACCTTCCCCGGGCCGACGATCGAGTCGCGGCGCGGCCGGCCGGTCACCGTGACGCATCGCAACGAGCTGCCCGTGCCGACCGTCGTGCACCTGCACGGCGGGCGGACGCCGGCGGACTCCGACGGCTACCCGACCGACCTGGTCCTGCCCGACCGGCACGACGCCGCCGGGCACGGCGGGCACGGCATGCGCGACCCGCGGGCCGTGGTGTCGAGGCTGACGCGGGACTACGCGTTCCCGCTGGACCAGCGGCCGACGCTGCTGTGGTACCACGACCACCGGATGGACTTCACCGCTCCGGCGATCTGGCGCGGCCTGGCCGGGCTGCACGTCGTGCGCGACGACGCCGAGGACGGCCTCGGCCTGCCCGCCGGGCCGCGCGAGCTGCCGCTGATGATCACCGACCGGGCGTTCGCGGCCGACGGCAGCCTGGCCTACCCCTCCCTCGACCCCGACCTGCACGAGCAACCGGGCGTGCAGGAGCCGTACTTCGCCGGTGTCCTCGGTGACGTCATCCTGGTCAACGGCGCGCCCTGGCCCGTGCACGAGGTCGACGCGGCCCGCTACCGGCTGCGGGTCCTGAACGCCTCCAACGCCCGGCACTACGAGCTCGAAGCGGTCACCGACGACGGGCGCGCGCTCGACCTCGTTCAGGTCGGCGCCGACCAGGGACTGCTCGCCGCGCCCGTCACCCACCGGCTGCTGCCCACCGCGCCCGCCGAGCGCCACGACGTGATCGTCGACTTCGCCGGCGTCCCGGTGGGCGGCCGGGTCAGGCTGCTCAACCGGCTCGGCTCGGGCCGCACCCGCGACGTGATGGCCTTCCGCGTCGCCCGCCGCGCCAAGGACGACAGCCGCGTCCCGCGCACGCTGTCGACCGATCTGCCGACGTGGAGCCGCGCGGACGCCGTGGCGGTGCGCGACTTCTCCTTCCGCACCGGGCGGATGCACGGCGGTCGCGGGTGGTTGATCGGCGGGCTGCCGTTCGACCCGGCCCGCACCGACGTCACCACCCGGCTCGGCGACGTCGAGGTGTGGCGGCTGGTCGCCGACGTGCACCACCCCGTGCACCTGCACCTGGTCGGCTTCCAGGTGCTCACGCGCGGCGGCGGGCCGCCGTTGCCGCACGACGCCGGCCTCAAGGACACCGTCTCCCTGCGGCCCGGCGAAGCCGTGGAGATCATCACCCGCTTCGACGGCTACCGGGGCCGCTACCTCTTCCACTGCCACAACGCCGAGCACGAGGACATGGGGATGATGGCCAACCTGGAGATCATCTAGCGCGCCGTTGCCGAATGGGTGCCGTTGTTCTGCGCCGGTCGGCGGACATGCCCGTACTCCGCAACTAACCGGTCATACCGGGCACTATCGCCGGAACACCCGAGCGGGGACCCATTGCCGCACGTCAACGGCCTGCGGTTCCCGAGATGCGGAAAGCCGCGACCACTACACAATGTTTCGTTGAAGTTTCGGTGAGTGACGTATAGTGTGATGACTGGTCTGGGAGCGCTCCCATTTTCCGCCGCCGCCGCTCAACCATCCGAAGAGTGGAGGTTCCTCCATGCGAATGCGCAGCACCTCGGTGTCCGTCACCCGACGGCAGGGCATCATCGCGCTGATCCTCGGCGTGATGGCCACCATGCTCGTCTGGTCGCCGACGGCCTCGGCCCACGGCACCATCGTCGGTCCCGCCACCCGCCAGTACCAGTGCTGGCAGACGTGGGGCAGTCAGCACACGAACCCGGCCATGCAGCAGCAGGACCCCATGTGTTACCAGGCGTTCCAGGCGAACGCCGACACCATGTGGAACTGGATGAGCGCGCTGCGGGACGGGCTCGGCGGGAACTTCCAGGGACGGACCCCGAACGGGCAGCTCTGCAGCAACGCCCTGTCCCGCAACAACTCCCTGAACACCCCCGGTCAGTGGAAGCAGACCAGCGTCGGCAGCAGCTTCACCATGCACCTGTACGACCAGGCCAGCCACGGCGCCGACTACTTCCGCGTGTACATCAGCAAGCAGGGGTTCAACCCGGCCACCCAGACCCTGGGCTGGGACAACCTCGACTTCATCACGCAGACCGGCAGGTACGCGCCCGCCAAGGACATCAGGTTCAACATCTCGACCAACGGCTCGTACCGAGGGCACCACATCGTCTTCACCATCTGGCAGGCCTCGCACCTCGACCAGGCCTACATGTGGTGCAGTGACGTGAACTTCGGCTAGGAATCCGGCGAACGACCGGAACTCGGAAGTACCCGGCCCGGCGCGGCGACACTCGCGCCGGGCCGTTCTTCCGCTCGGGCCGGTCGGCGGGTCAGAAGCTGAAGTGCCGGATCGCCGCGCCTCCCGACGCGGCCGTCTCCTCGAAGAACGTGACCAGGTCCCGGTAGTTGTGCCGCAGGTAGTCGAGGTCGTCGTCGTCCCAGAGGTGCCTCATGGGGTAGACGTCCTTCTCGCTCAGCTTCCGCGGGTCGTAGTAGCCCTCCAACACCTCGAACGGCACCGCGCCCAAGGCCTTGGCGGCCGCCGCGACCATGTCGTCGTGCCAGCCGAAGAGGGTGCACTCCTCGTCGATGGCGTCGCCGTCCTCGTACACGTCGACGCTCACCCCGGCCTCGTCCAGCAGGAACTGGATGCCCGCCCAGGACTTCTCGAGGAAGCAGTCCGGCCGGCCCTCGTCGTCCACGTGCTCCCACGCCAGCTCCGGGTCCTCGAACGCCCGGTCCAGTTCCTCCGGGGTGACCCGGGTGAACGACAGCGTCATGCCCATGAATCCACCACTCCCACATCGGCCGCTTCGATCGACGGCCAGTTTTCCACGGCCGGACCCGCCGCCACCGGGCGTTCGTCGATCTTGGTCGCCGATCGGCGAACGCCCGTCCACCACCGCGTCGTCAGCGCCGCAGTTCGCGCATGGCCGACAGTTCGGCCGGTGGTGGTCCCGGGTGGACGACGCCCAGCCGGTGGGTGGCCCTGGTCATGGCGACGTAGAGGTCGTGGTGGCCGAGCGGCGCCGCGTCGAGGATCGCGGTCGGGTCGACGATCAGGACCGAGTCGAACTCCAGTCCCTTGGCCTGGCCGGGACCGAGCAGCACCACCTCGTCGGTCAGGTCCGCCGGCGTCTTGAGGGACAACGCGGTCGCCAGGGCGTCGAAGTGGGTCGGTGGGGCGATGACCGCGAGTCGGCCGCCGGTCCACGCCCGGGCCAGGTCGGCGACGACCTCGGGCAGGTCGGCGGGAGTCGTGCCGACGCGCCACGGGGTTTCGCCGGTCGACCGGACCGACCGGGGCGGTCGCAGTCCGGGGTGGTGGGTGGCGAGCAGGTCCGCGGTGGCGGCCATGACCTCCGCCGGGGTGCGGTAGTTGACGGTGAGCTCGGCGAGCCGCCAGCGGTCGTCCACGTGCGGTCGCAGCACGTCCGCCCACGAGGAGGCGCCGGCCGGGTCCCCGGTCTGGGCGAGGTCGCCGACGATGGTCATCGACCTGGTGGGGCACCGGCGCATCAGCATCCGCCAGGCCATCTCGGACAGCTCCTGCGCCTCGTCGACGACCACGTGCCCGAAGGTCGTCCGGCCGTCGCCGTCGCGGCCGATCAGGGCCTCCGCCTCGTCCAGCAGCGGGACGTCCGCGGCGCTCCAGTCCCCCGCGGGCTTGGCGAGCAGGTCCGCCACCACGCGCTCCGGGGTGAGCGGCGGCCACACGTCGTCGAGCGCGACCCGGACGCCGCGGTCGGCGAGCAACGAGTCCCGCAGCGCGGCCCGGTCGGCCTCGTCCAGCACGTCCCGTCCCCCGCCGGGATCGTCCTGGTCGATCACCACGCCCGCGGCCGCCAGCGCGCGCAGGTCCGCTTCGCCGAGCCGCCCGTCGGCGCTGCCGCCGTCGATCGCCTCGCCGGTGTCGGTGAGCACGACGGCCTCCAGCTCCTCGACCAGCCGCCGCGCGAGCACGTCCACGACCTCCCGGTGGAAGACCAGCCTGGCCCGGTTGTGCGGGAGCCCGGTGCGGGCGGCGTTCCGCACGGCACGGCGGCAGGTCTCCGGGTCGAGCCGCAGCACGTGCCGCTCGAACCAGACGTCCACCGGCTCGTCGGGAACCCGGACCCGCGCGCGGACCGCGGCCGCCAGCCGGTCCGCCATGCCCGCCCGGCCCTTGAGCTCGGCGGCGCCGGGTGGGTCCACCCGGCTGACCTCGACGTCCGCGCGCAGGTCGGCGATGGTCGCGGTCACCACGCCGTGCTCGCCCAGGCCGGGCAGGACCTGGCCGATGTAGTCGAGGAAGATCCGGCTCGGGCCCACGACCAGCACACCGCGCGTGCGCAGGTGCTTGTGCCGGTACAGCAGGTAGGCGACGCGGTGCAGCGCGACCACAGTCTTGCCCGTGCCCGGACCGCCCTGCACGACCAGCGCACCCCGGTACTCGTCCCGGACGATCCGGTCCTGCTCCGCTTGCAGGGTCGCGACGACGTCGCGCATCCGGCCGGTCCGGTCCGCGCTCACCGCCGCCACCATCGCCGCCTCCCCGACCAGGCCTCCATCGGCGCCCGCGACGTCCGGGTCGAGCAGTTCGTCGTCCAGCGCGACGACCACCCGGCCACGCGTGCTGATCCGCCGACGACGCCGCAGGCCTTGTGGAGCGGCCGCGGTCGCGGTGTAGAACGCCTGGGCCGCGGGCGCGCGCCAGTCCACCAACAACGGCTCGTCGTCCTCGTCCCGGAACAGCCCGAGCCGGCCCACGTAGACGCGGCGGCCGTCGCGCAGGTCCATCCGCCCGAAGCACAGCCCCTGTTCCACGGCGTCCAGCCGGGTCGTTTCCGCTTCCCAGACGGCGACCGCGTCCCGGTCCGCACCGGCGCGCCGGGCCGCCGCCAAGTGCGCCGCCGCCTCGTCCCGCAGGGCGTCCACCCGTGCGTACAGGCCCGCCACGTAATCCTGCTCGCTCTCGACCTCACTGCCGCTCACGTCCCGCGCCCCCACGAATCGACGATCAGTGGCGTCGAGGATGCGCGGCGAATCCGCCGAGGAACAGTCTTGTTCTTCCCGGCGGCCTCAGCCGCGCCGGTCGGGCGGCACGCCGGTCCAGCGGAGCGTCCACATCGGACAGTGCCGCCGACGTGCGGTCAGCGCCCGCCGCCCTGACGGGGGTCGCGCCGCCCGGGCAGCGGTGGCCGCCGGAGTCGGCGGGTCGCGGTCAGGTCGGGCGGCGTGGCGTGCAGCAGCCGGCCCAGCCGGGGGTGGTCGCCGGACCTCAGGACCAGCGCGGTCAGTCGGGGCGTGCCGAGCCGGAGGACCGACCACGCCACGGCCGCGCCGAGCAGCAGGCCGACCACCACGTCGCGCGGGTAGTGCACGCCCACGAACACGCGGGAGAACACCATCAGCAGGGCCATGGCCGCCACCCACGGCAGGAGCGCGCGCCACGCGAGGGCCAGGCCGACGGCCGCCGCCGACGCGATCGTGGCGTGGTTGCTGGGGAACGACCAGTCACCCACCTCGGGGCACCGCGCGATGATCGCGTCCACCGGCAGCGCGCGGCACGGGCGGTCCGCGTCCACCAAGGTCTTCAGCAGCTCGCTCACGACGTACGCGACGACGGTCGACGCGGGCGCGAGCAGGGCCGCGGCGGTGGCCTCGGAGTCGTTGCGACCGCGCGCCCGCCACCACGTGAGCACGAACAGCGCGCCGAACAGCAGCAGGCCGACGTCGGTGTACCAGGAGAAGATCCCCCGCACCCACGCCGGCGCCGCACCCGCCACCTCGACGATCCCGTCGTACAGGTCGCTCCCGGACCGGGTCGTCCCACCCCACCGCACTTCGTCACGTCCCCTCCACCGACCCGCGTCCACGGGTCGACTCCGCTCGATGCGAAGTTAGGAGCGAGACAGGGGCGGGCGCCGCGCACTTCCGGCACGGACCTGACCCCACCTTCGACACCGACCACACTTGACCTTCGTCAAGTCGCGCCGGTCAGGGGCACGGAACCACCCACGGGGAGACTCCTCAGTGCGGGCCAACCGTCCCACCACCCCTACCTGACGCGCCGCGTCCTGCACCTCTTCGAGCACGGGGTGCTCACCCGCGCGTGGAGCGTCCTCACGGACGCCGGTGCCGCGAGCGCGGTCTTCGAGGTCAACGCCTCGCCGGGATCTCGGCCGGCCGGAGCGTGCCGGCGGCACGCGGGCACGTCAGGGCTTCCGGCCGACCCCGCCGTAGATCACCATGTTCATGCCCGGGGTCTCGGACATGTCGCCGGGACCGCCGGGCCGCCACGCCGCGCAGCCGACCAGGCCGGGCTCGACCAGCTCGAAGTCGCCGAACAGCGCCAGCACCTGGTCGTGCGAGCGCTCGTTGAGCTGGTCGGCGCTGCGGCTGTCCTTGATCAGGTCCGTCACGTCGGACAGGCCCTCGTCCTGGTTGTCGGCGGTGACGTGGGTGATCGCCAGGTGGCTGCCGGGCGCCAGCGCCTCGCGGTAGGTCGCCATCAGCCGCCACGGGTCGGCCTCGTCGGGGACCCAGTGCAGCATCATCAGCACCAGCAGGCCGATCGGCCGGTCGAAGTCGAGCAGCCGCCGGGTCTCCGGGTGGCCGAGGATCGACCGGGGGTCGCGCATGTCGGCGTGCACGACGGCCGCGCGGTCGTTCTCCGCCAGCATCAGCTCGCTGTGCGCCACCGCGATCGGGTCCTTGTCGACGTACACCACGCGGCACTCGGGGTCCTCGGCCTGGGCGACCTCGTGCACGTTGGCCACGGTCGGGATGCCGGAGCCGATGTCGAGGAACTGGGTGATGCCCCGCTCGACCATGTGCCGCACGGCCCGACCGAGGAACGCCCGGTTCACCCTGGCCGCGGACCGGGCGTCGGGCATGATGCGCTCGACCTGCACCGCGAGGTCGCGGTCCACCGCGAAGTTGTGCGCGCCGCCCAGCAGGTAATCGTACGTGCGGGCCATGCTCGGCACCGAAATGTCGACGCTCTGGGGAATCCACTCCGGTTGCACCACTGCGAACACCCTTTCGGAAAGAGGGCATCATCCTAACCAGCCGGTCGATAGCGTCATTGCGACACCCGAGTGCGCGCAGTCACCCGATCGGGCACTGTCGACCTCACCCGAACGGCTTCTATGGTGGGCCGTCCCGACAACAGAGGCGAGGAGCGGATATGTCCGTCCCGGTGGCCCCGGGTCGCCTTCCCGTGCTCGGCCACACCGTGTCGATGTTGCGCCGCCGACACCTGTTCACCGCATTATTGCGGAATCACGGCGACGTCGTCCGAATTGACCTCGGCACGATGCGGACCTACTTTGTGACGAATCCTCGATTAGTCCACGAGCTTCTCGTCGCCAAGGGGACGTCGGTCAGGAAGGGCGCCTTGTTCGACAGGTTCCAGCCGATCTTCGGCAACGGTCTGGCCACCTCGAACGGCGAGTTCCACCAGCTCCAGCGCCGGATGGTGCGGCCCGCGTTCCACCGCAACCGGATCGCCCACTACACCGGGACCATGGCGCGCGCGGCGGCCGACTGGACGGCCGACTGGCGCCCCGGCCAGGTGCGCGTGGTCGAAGAGGACGCGCAGGCGCTGGCCGTCACCATCGTGGGCGAGGCGCTGTTCTCCACCGAACTGGGCAAGCGCGCGGTCGACGAGGTGCGCCGGTCGCTGTTCACCGTGCTCAAGCAGGGCATGATCCGCGCGCTGTCGCCGTCGTTCGTCGAGAAGCTCCCCCTGCCGGGCAACCGCGCGTTCGACCAGGCCATCGCGCGCATGCGGGCGATCGTGCTGGAGGTGGTGCGCGGGTGGCGGGTGGACGGCGTCGACCGGGGCGACCTGCTGTCGGTGCTGCTGACCGCCCGCGACCCGGACACCGGCGCGGGCATGTCCGACGAGCAGGTCCACGACGAGGTCATGACGCTGCTCGTCGGCGGCGTCGAGACCACCGCGCTGGCGCTGGCCTGGACGTTCCACGAACTCGCCCGGCACCCGGAGGTCGAGCGCCGCGTCCACGCCGAGGTCGACGAGGTGCTCGGCGGGCGCGCACCCACGTTCGCCGACGTCGGCCGCCTGGTCTACCTCCGGCAGGTCGTGAACGAGGTGCTGCGGGCGTACCCGGTGTGGTTCCTGATGCGGCGCACCCTCGCGCCCGTGCGGCTGGGCGACGTGGCGCTGCCCGCCGGCGCCGAGGTGATCTTCAGCCCGCACGCCCTGCACCACGACCCGGCGTCGTTCTCCGACCCCCACCGCTTCGACCCCGACCGGTGGTCCCCCGAACGCGCCGCGCTGATCCCGAAGGGCGCGTACGTCCCGTTCGGCGCGGGCACGCGCCAGTGCGTCGGGAACCTGTTCGCCCAGACCGAGATCGCCATCGCCGTCGCCACCGTGGCGGCCCGGTGGCGGCTGGTACCCGTGCCGGGCAAGCCCGTGCGGGTCAAGTTCACCTCCGCCGCCTACCCCAGCGGGATGCTGATGACGGCGGTTCCCCGGAACTGAGTTGGAGGATGTCGTCCGTGGGTTCGTTGCGCTTGCGCCGGATCGTCGCCGTCGCGCTGCTCACCGCCGGGTTCTGCCTCGCACCCGGCACGGCGGGCGCGGAGCAGACCGCGTGCGAGGACGTGAGGGTGCCGGTGCGGGTCGCCCTGGCGGTGCACTCGGTGTACGGCCGGCTGTGCGTGCCGCCGGGCGCCACGACGCTCCAGGTGCTGGTCCCCGGTGGCACGTACAACAGCGCCTACTGGGACATCGGCCACGTCCCGGAGACCCGGTCCTACCGGCAGGCCATGAACCGGGCCGGCATCGCGACCGTCGCCGTCGACCGGCTCGGCAGCGGGCGCAGCTCCAAGCCGTTGAGCGTCCTGCTCGACCTCTCCACCCAGGCCAGGGCGGTGCACGCGGTGGTCGGGTCGCTGCGGCCGCGGTTCGACCGGGTCGTGCTGGTCGGCCACTCGATCGGCTCGGCGGTGGCCACGATCGAGGCGGACACGTACCGGGACGTGGACGGCGTGGTGATCACCGGGCTCACGCACCGGATCAACCTGCCGGGCGCCGTGCCGGTGTTCACCACCCTGGTCCCGGCCGCGCTCGACCCGCGCACGCGGGCGCACGGCCTCGACCTCGGTTACCTGACCACGATCGCCGGTTCCCGGCACTCGTCGTTCCACGCGCCCGGCGTGGCGGAGCGGGGCGCGCTCGACTTCGACGAAGCCACCAAGGACGTCGTCACGCCGGCGGAGACCGTGGGCACCGTGCTGATCAGCCAGCTCGTCCCGGTGTCACGGCGGATCACCGTGCCGGTCATGGTCGTCATGGGCGGCGGCGACGGGAACTTCTGCGGCCCGCCGCTCGGCGCGGACTGCTCGTCCAGCGAGGCGCTGCGCACGTCGGAGGGACCGTTCTACGCGCCCGAGGCCCGGTTGAGCGCCTACGTCGTCCCCGGCTACGGGCATTCGCTCAACTTCTCGCCGAACGCGCCCGGCTACCACCGCGCGGTCGCCGAGTGGACCAACGGGATCGGTTGACCGGGCGCCTTCCCGACCACCGTCCCGGACCGCTGCTCAGACGGAGAACTCCACCCCGGCCGCCCTCAGCTCCAACCGGAGTGCCGCCAGCGTGATCTCGCAGTCCGAGCCGCCCTCGACCGGAACGTGGCTCAGGTCGTGGAACAGGGCCGCGTCGTCGGGGTGGTGATCGAGACGGGTCGCCTCGAACCGGGAAACGCCGGTGAACGCCAACTCGAACGCACGCCCGCTCATCGGGTGGGAAAAGCGCAGGCGGACCGTGCCGTCAGTGGTGATCACGACCTCCACGACGTCGGCTTCGTTGTGGAGGTCGACCACGCCCAGAGCCGTTCCCTCGCATTCGACGATCCCGGCGTCCAACGCCCACGGCCGCATGCCGCGGAACACCGCACCCGACAACTCGACACCTCCCAAGATCCGGTCGCGCTCGTCTCAGAGCATCAGGCGGTCCTGCCACACCGCCAGGCCGCCGCCCGGAGTGGACACGACCAGCAGTGTGGCGGGGCCGGACAGCATCCACGGCTCGTACTCCCGCGAGCTGTCGACCGCGAGCCCGCTGCCGTCGGCGAACGACGCCGTCAGGCGCCCGTCGTCGAAGGCGAGGGCCTCCGTGACCGACGTGCGGGTGCAGGCGAGCACCGGGCCCAACCCGGTCGGGTCGGTCTCCGGTCGCAGCACGACCTCGACGCCCTCGGCCGACACGAAGGCGAAGTCCTCCTCGATCCGCAGGTCGTAGGTCCCGTCCGGGGAGTCGAAGAGGAAGGTCACCGCGTGGTCGACGCGGCACTGGGCGACGGACAGCCCGGCCAGGGGCAGGCGCCAGGCGTCCTCGCCGGCCCGGACCAGACCCGCGGTCACCGGAGCCACGACGGCCTGCGGGGGTCGGCGGCCGGCCGGTGCGTCATGCTTCGAGCGCCCAGCGCACGTGCCGCATCGTCGGCGTGAAGCCGGCCCTCTCGAAGATCCCCGATGCGCCGGAGGGGTCCGCCGAGTCCACGCTCGCGCAAGCGCGGTCGTAGCCCTGGTCGGCGACGGCACGCAGGGCGTGCCCGATCAGCGCGCCGGCGACACCCCGCCGCCGGTGCTCCCGGAGCGTTCCGACGAGCATGAAGCGGGCGTCACGACGGCCGGTGGCCACCGTGTCGGCCTCCCAGTGCATGGTCACCAGCATGCCCACCCCGGCCCCGCTCGCCACGTCGCGGACCAGGAAGCTCGCCTCCGGCCTGAACGTCTGGTTGGTGATCTTGTTCCGCCAGGCGTCCACGGGCATCGGCGCCGAGCCCCAGCGGTCCCTGAACGACTCGTTGCGGATCGACCGGAACTCCTCGTCGTTGCGCGCCGACCACGGTTCGACCCGCAGGCCTTCGGGGATCGCCGCGTCCGGGACCGCGTCGCCGAGCGGGTGCTCCAGGTACCGGTAGTAGCGGACCGGCGCGAAGCCCCGGGAGCGGACGAGTTCGGGCACACCGGCGATGTGCTCGACCTTGTGGACGTCGACCACGAGCTTCAGCGCGGGGTGATGTCGCCCGTGCACCGCCTTCGCCGCCGCCACCCCTGCTTCCACCAGCGCGGCGCCGATGCCGCGGCGGCGGTAGCCCGGGTGGACGCCGCCGTCGAGGAACACCCGGTGGACCTCTTCCGCGACCGGCTGGTAGCGGATCTTCATGTACCCGACCATCACCTCGCCGTCGAAGGCGGCGAGGCTCGCGCGCTCCAGGTCCGCGTAGGGGTCGACCAGCTCCTGGAGGGTGTCCTCCTCGGTGTAGTTCTCGCCGATCCGGTCCACGGTCTCGATGGCGTTGAGGAGGTCGGCCGACGCCTTGGCGTCCTCGCGGGTGAGCGGCCGCCACGTGAGCGAGGCGGATTGTTCGTCCATGCGGCGCACAGTATTGCCCGCGCGTCGGGGTTGTCGCTCGGTTTCCGGTCCGTCGCCGGACCGAGTGCCGCACGCGTTCCCAATAGGTGAACGCTCGTCCGAACGGTCACGGTGAGCAAGGTACGGTCCGTCGCGCGAGCCCTGATACCCCCAGCGGGGGGAGTGTCCGCTCGACGAACTGGGAGGGAACCGAGCCGTGCGCCGTCCTGTCCGTGGCACCGCTGTGGCCGCTATCGCGCTGACCACCCTCATGGTCGTGAGCGCCTGCGCGAAGGACTCCGGTGGCAGCACCGGGTCGACCGACGTCGCCGGCGCCGCGTGCGAGTTCGCGACCCCGCCCAGCCCGCCCGCCACGTCGAGCGCCGGCGCCGCCGACGACGCCAAGTCCGAGGACAAGGTCGACGGAAGCGGGCTGAAGATCGGTCTGGCCTACGACATCGGCGGCCGTGGCGACGCGTCGTTCAACGACCTCGCCGCCGCCGGGTTCGACCGGGTGATCAAGGACTTGGGTGTCGCCAAGGAGAACACCCGGGAGCTCTCCGCCGCCCCGAACGAGGACGAGTCGGTGAAGCAGTCCCGCCTGCGGCAGCTCGCGCGCGAGGGCTTCGACCCGATCGTCGGCGTCGGCTTCGCGTACACCGAGGCGCTGCGGGTCGTCGCGCCGGAGTTCCCGGACGTGGAGTTCGGTCTGGTGGACTCGGCCGTCGAGGGCGCGGCCAACGTCACGCCACTGGTCTTCGCCGAGCAGGAGGGCGCGTTCCTGGCCGGGGTCGTGGCCGCGTACCAGAGCAAGAAGTGCCACGTCGGCTTCGTCGGCGGCGTCGACATCCCGCTGATCCACAAGTTCGAGGCGGGCTACGTCCAGGGCGCGAAGGCCGCCGCGCCGAAGATCGTGGTGGAGAAGAAGTACATCACGCCGGCCACCGACTTCACCGGCTTCCAGGACCCGGCGAAGGGCCTGGAAACCGCGAAGGGCCTCATCGAGAAGGGCGCGGACGTCCTCTACCCCGCCGCGGGCGCGTCCGGCATCGGCGTCTTCTCCGCCGTGAAGCAGGCGGGCGTGCTGGCGATCGGGTGCGACGCCGACCAGTACAACCAGCCGGCGCTCGCGGACACCAAGGACGTCATCGTCGCGTCGAGCCTCAAGCGCGTCGACGTGGCGGTGTACGACTTCTTCAAGGCCGCCGCGAAGAACGACCTGGCCTCGTTGCCGGACGTCTTCGACCTCAAGGTGAACGGCGTCGGTTACGCCACGTCGGGCGGCCGGATCGACGCGAACCTCCAGGGCATCCTCGAGGGGTTCAAGGCCCAGATCATCGAGGGCAGGATCAAGGTCTCGGACAAGCGCTAGTCCGTGCCGCCGGGCGTTGCGGGCCAGCGTCCCGCAACGCCCGGTGGCCCATCACCGGACCTGAGCGGTGGCGTCCGCGCCGCGAGGCGGCCCCGTGCCACCGGCGGCCTGGCGGCGGGCGGCGGGCTTGCGGCGTTCGAGCACCCAGTCCGTGATCAGCAGCAGGAGCAAGGGGCTGAGCCAGACCCCGATGCTCGCTGAGCTGTACTGGAGCAGTTCCCGGCTGCCCTTGAACGTGGTGTCCAGCTGCGGCATGAGCACGATCGTGGCGATGATGGTGACGACCCGGCTCAACGTGATCGACATGCTGAGCGCGAAGCTGCGCGACATCCACCTGCGGTGCTCGCCGTAACGGCGCCGGCGGGCCATCCGCAGCCCCATGATCGTGACGGCCACCCACAGGGCGGAGCCCACGAGGTTGGCCACGCGCACGGAGGGGCCCGCCGCGGTGTGCCAGCCGATGTAGAGCCCGAGCACTCCGGCGGGCAGCACACCCGCGAAGACGTAGATCCGGCCGGTGATCCGGTGCCCGCGCGGGTGGCTCGCGCGGAACGAGGGCCAGACCTGGAAGCAGGCGGTCACCATGGCCACCGCGCCGAAGAGGACGTGCCCGACCAGCAGCGGGTAGTAGAGGTCGTCGCCCTCCGGCGGTCGCAGGCGGGACAGGGACGGGTCGAAGGTCAGGTAGGGCGGCACGGAGAAGGCGAGGAACACCGCGGCCACCGTCATCAGCGGCGCGATCCACGGGCGACGCCACCAGGCTCGCGCACGGTCGGGCGCAGCGGCGCGCGGCGCGGTCGAGGTCATGACGATCCGTCCATGGTGGGACGGGCAGGCGGGTGCGTACACCGTATTGGCGACATGCGTACACCGTATCGACGAGGCACGCAGAGATCGCGTTTTACGGCTCCGAAGTGCACTAGTACCTCGAAGAACTGGACTAGTACGATTTCGGCATGTCGTCACCACGGCCGAACCCTCCCTACCTGCGGATCGCCGCGGAGCTCCGCGCCCGGATCCTGACCGGCGACCTGCGGCCCGGCGACCGGATGCTCTCCACCCGGCAGATCGCCCAGCGGTGGGGCGTGGCCGTCGCGACCGCGACCAAGGTGGTGGCGGCCCTTCGCGACGACGGCCTGGTGGAGACGAAGGTCGGGTCCGGCACGGTGATCAGCGCCCGCACCGACCCGGCGCGGTCGACCGACCGGGCCGTGCGGGCGGGCGTCGCCCGGCAGGCGTTGAACCGCGAGCACGTGCTGCGCACCGCCATCGCGATCGCCGACGCCGAAGGGCTCGACGCGGTGTCCATGCGGCGGCTGGCGGCCGAGCTCGGCGTCGGCCCGATGTCGCTGTACCGGCACGTGGAGAACAAGGACGAGCTGGTCGCGCAGATGGCCGACGTGGTCTTCGGCGAAGCGGACCTGCCCGTCGAAGGGCCACCGGGGTGGCGCGCCAAGCTGGAGCTGATCGCCCGCCGGCAGTGGCGGCTGTGCCGACGGCACCTCTGGCTGCCCCGAGCCGTCTCGTTCACCCGCCCGCTGCTCGTGCCCAACATGATGGCCCAGACGGAATGGGTCCTGCGCGCGCTCGACGGGCTCGGACTGCCCATCGGGACACGGGTCCGCGAAGCGCTCACGCTGCACGCACTGGTGATCACCGCGGCCCTGCCCCTGGCGGACGAGGTCGAAGCCGAGCAGGAGACCGGCGTGCCGCTGGACCGGTGGTGGCTGGCGCAGCGCGCACGGGCCGACGAACTGCTCGCCGGTGGGCAGTTCCCCTTGCTGGCAACGATTCCTCAGGGTGTGGCGTCCGATTTGGACCAGCTCTTCGAGTACGGCCTGGCACGTCACCTCGACGGGTTCGCCGCCCTGCTCGGGGATCGGGCCGACCCGCGACCGCCCGACCGGCGACGTTCCCCCCGATCGGGCAAGCCGTAGTCCGCCCGGGTGCCGATCACCCGGTGGTCGCGGCCGCTTGTCATGCGGACCCACGTGCGTGCTCTTACTGTCGACGACAGGCAGAGCCGCGGAGGTGCGATGAGAAGCCAGTACGAGTACGTGGCCGTGCTCGCCGTGTGTTTGCTCGTCACGTTGCCGTTGGAGTGGGTGGGCCGCGGTGTGTACCGCCGCGGTCCGGACGTGGCCCGGACGGTCCTGCCCGTGCTGCTGGTGCTGGTCGTGTGGGACGTCGTGGCGATCGCGCGCGGGCACTGGAGCTTCCACCGCGACGGCACGACGGGCGTGGTGCTGGGCGGTGTCCTGCCGATCGAAGAGGTGTTGTTCTTCGTCGCCATCCCGCTCTGCGCCTTGCTGACCTACGAAGCCGTCGGCCGGTTGTTGCGCGATGGCTAGGGAGTACCTGCTGGCCGCGACCACCGCGGCGGTCCTGGTGGTGCTGTGGGAGCTGCTGGTCCTGCGCACGGGGTTGTTCCGACGGGTCGTCTACTGGGTCACGATGGCGATCGTGCTCGGCTTCCAGGTCCCGGTGGACGGGTGGTTGACCAGGCTCGACGCGCCCGTCGTGCTGTACGCGGACTGGGCGATCAGCGGGGTGCGGGCGCCGTGGGACATCCCGGTCGAGGACTTCCTGTACGGGTTCGCGATGGTGACCGCGGTGCTGCTGCTGTGGGAGCGGAGGAGGAGTGCGCGTGACTCGGCTGACCGCCGCTGACGTGCCGGGGTCGTTCGACCGCGCGGCGCGGGGCTACGACCTGCTGGTCGGGCTGAACCCCGGTTACCACCGGGCGTTGCGGACCTCGGCGCGGGCGCTCGGCCTGCGCGGACGCGGCGCCGGGCTGCGCTTGCTGGACCTGGGCTGCGGCACGGGCGCGTCGACCGCGGCGTTGCTGGACGTGGCGCCGGAGGCGGAGGTCGTCGCGGTGGACGCGTCCGCCGGGATGCTCGCGCGGGCACGGGCCAAGCGGTGGCCGGACACCGTCGCGTTCGTGCACAGCCGGGTCGAGGACCTGGAGGTGCGCGGGCCGTTCGACGCGGTGTTCGCCGCCTACCTCGTGCGCAACCTGACCGATCCCGACGCCGCGCTGCGGGCCGTGCGCGGGCTGTTGAAGCCGGGTGCGCCTCTCGTGCTGCACGAGTACTCCGTGCGGGATTCCCTGCCGCGCACGGCGATCTGGACCGCGATGTGCGGACTCGTCGTCGTGCCGGCCGGGTGGCTGCTCACCGGCGACCGCTCGCTCTACACCTACCTGTGGCGCAGCGTGCTGCGGTTCGACGGCGCGGGCGCGCTGCGCGACCGACTCCGGCGCACCGGGTTCGTCGGCGTGCGCAGCCGTCCGGTGCCGGGGTGGCAGCTCGGGGTCGTGCACACCTTCGCGGGGCGTGCGCCGGAACGGGAGCGCCCGTGAAGCCTCGTGACCGCAAGGCGGTTCGCGTCGCCGCACCCTCGGGTCGCACGCGGTTCGACGGGGACGCGCCGACGGTGGTCGTGGTCGGCGCGGGCATCGCGGGGCTGGCCGCCGCCACGATCCTCGCCGAGCGCGGGGCCCGGGTCGTGGTGTGCGAGCGCGAGCACCACCTCGGCGGCCGGGTGGGCGGGTGGCCGACCCGGCTCGCCGACGGCAGCGAGGTCACGATGACGCGCGGCTTCCACGCGTTCTTCCGGCAGTACTACAACCTGCGCTCGTTGCTGCGCCGGGTCGATCCCGGCGGTCGGGCGCTGGTGGGCCTGCCCGACTACCCGCTGTGGCACACCGGCGGGCACCGGGACGGGTTCGCCGGGCTGCCCACGACCTTGCCCTGGAACGCGCTGGCCTTCCTGCGCCGCAGCCCGACGTTCCGGTGGTCCGACCTGCCGTCGGTGGACGCGCGGGCGGCGTTGCCGCTGCTGGACGTGTCGGTGCCCGAGGTCTACCGGGAGCTCGACGGGCTGGACGCGGCCACCTACCTGGAGCGGATCCGCTTCCCCCGGCCCGCGCACGCGCTGGCGTTCGAGGTGTTCTCGCGCAGCTTCTTCGCCCACCCGAGCCGCATGTCGGCGGCCGAGCTGGCGGTGATGTTCCACGTCTACTTCCTCGGCTCGGCGGAGGGCCTGCTGTTCGACGTGGCGGCCGACCCGTTCCCGCACGGCCTGTGGGAACCGCTCGGCCGCCACCTCGCCGAGCTGGGCGCCACCGTGCGGCGGGGCGTCGAGGTGCGGTCGGTGCGACCCGGCGGGACCAGGCGGTTCGCGGTGGACGTGGCCGGTGACGTGCTCGACGCGGACGCGGTCGTGCTGGCCGCCGACGTGCCCGGGCTGCGCCGGGTCGTGGCCGCGTCACCCGGGCTGGGTGACGCCGCGTGGCGCGAGCGGATCGCGGACCTGCGGACCGCGCCGCCGTTCCTGGTGTCGCGGTACTGGCTCGACCGGCCGGTGGAACCCGACCGCCCGGGTTTCCTCGGCACCAGCGGGTACGGGCTGCTGGACAACGTGAGCGTGCTCGACCACTACGAGCACGAGGCGCGGGCCTGGGCCGCCCGCACCGGCGGCTCGGTGGTGGAGCTGCACGGGTACGCGCTGCCGTCCGACGAGCCCGATCCCCGGGCGCGGCTGTGGGAGCAGCTCACCGAGGTCTACCCGGAGACCAAGCGGGCGGGTGTGGTGGACGAGCGGCACGAGCTGCGGGCCGACTGCCCGCTGTTCCCGGCGGGAGGGTTCGCCCGTCGACCCACCGTGGGCACCCCGGACGAGTTCCTCGTGCTGGCGGGCGACCTGGTGCGGATCGACCTGCCCGTCGCGCTGATGGAACGCGCGGCGACCACGGGGTTCGCCGCGGCGAACCGGCTGCTGAGCCGGTGGGGCGTCGCCGGGACGGAGCTGTGGAGCGTGCCCACCGCGGGTCGGGGTCCTCTGCTGCGCGCCGTCGCCCGCCGGTGGGGCCGGACCCCGGCGCCCGACGACCCGTCCCAGCACCGCGACGGCACTGGTGGGGACGGGTAGCCGAGACGGGTGGTCAGCGGCTGTTCTCGCCGGACAGCAACCGCTCGACGATGTCCTTGAGCGCCTTCGCGTCGTCGGGGCCCAGGCGGTCCAGCAGGTGACGACGAGTCGAGGCGTCCAGGGTCGGCACCGACGCGTCGACCGTGCGCCGTCCCGCCGGTCGCAGGGTGACCTCGACCCCGTTCGCGACCTTGCCGCGCTCGATGTAGTCGCGCTTCTCCATCCTGGTCAGCTGGTGCGAGAGCCGGGTCCGGTCCCAGCCCAGGGCTGCGGCGATGGCGTTCTGCCGCAGTGCACCGCCCGATTCGTGCAGGCACACCAACACACTCAGCTCTGCCTCGGAGAGCCCGGACGCCGTGGTCATGTCGGCGATGACCGCGGCGCGAACCGTCTCGTACGCGCGCTTCCACAGCAGCCACAGCTCGGTCGACTCACCCGGACCAAGTGTTGACATGTCAACACCACCCTTCTACGGTTCGACCCTACAAGGCAGCCGAACTTAAGGACTTCTTCGATGCTCGCCAGCCGACGGCACCACGCCGACCTGCGCTTTGCGGCACTCCTCCCGCTCGTGCTCTTCCTCCCGGCCGTTGTCGCCTTCTTCGTGGACCCGCGCGTGGCGTGGGGCGAATACCTGGGCGTCTTCTTCCACCTCTCCATCCTCTTCCTCGTCTCGCGCCTGGACGCGGCGCCGTGGGCCAAGGCCGCCGGCTACGGCTGGGTGGCACTGGACGTGCTCGCCGGCATCCTGATGATCAACGACGTCGCGCACGACACCGCCTGGGCGGTCCGGCTCGGCGGACACGTCCTCGCCGGCGTCTGGATCGTGTCGAGTTCCCTGGTCGGCAAGACGTGGCCGGTCCGCGCGGTCGGCGTGGTCACGGGCGTCTGGCTCGCCGCGTACTCCTTCGTGGGCAACGTGCTCCCGGAATCGTTCTTGCGTCCGGCCGGCATCTTGATCCTGGTCTGGTTCGCCCTCCTGGCGATCTTCCACCGATCACCCGAGGAACGCGCGGCGGCACCGACGAGTTCGACCCCGGTGGCCGGGGCGGTGTGACGCGAGGACGGTGCGGCTACCTACCCGCACCGGTGCCGGCCACGCCACTAACCGCCAAGCGGGTCCACGACCAGGCGCACGGCGTCGGCCAGCGTGGCCGGCCGGCGCACGGACTCGGGCAACGACAGCCCTTCCCAGCCGGGGCCCGCGGCCAGGAGCACCGCGTCGGTGCTCCGCCCCAGTTCCCCGATCGGCACGGCGGCGGCGAGGTCGACGTGGTGCGCCCAGACCACGACCACCGCCGGGCGCAGGCGTTCCAGCGCGTCGCGCAACGCCGTCGACGGCACCCGCGCGCCGAGGCTGCGCCACCGGCGGTCCGCTTCGGACAGTGCGGCACCGAGTGCTTCCAGCGCCAACGTGTGCTGCTCGTCCGGTGCGCACGACAGCAACGCGGTCAGCACGCCGTCGCGCTCGGGGTGGGGCACCGCGCGCAGCGCGTGCAGCAGGCCCGCGCTGGCCAGGTGCTCCACCTCGATCCCGGCGCCGCGCTTGCGCACCCGCTCGCCCAGTTCGACGAGGAACGGCGCGAGCACCTCCTGCCAGGCCGCCACGACACCGTGCCCGGCGATCAGCTCGGCCGCCAACCGCCGCACGCGCGGCTCGTCGAGGCGGTCGGCGGCGGCCAGGAACCCGCGCCGGGCGGAACGGGCCGCGGCGGCGGTGAGCTCGGGCCTGGCAGGCGGCGGCGACGCCGGGGCGTGCTCCAGCGACTGCCGGGCCGCGGCGGCGGGCGCGACGCCCTGCGCGGTCAACGCGATCATGCGCCGCAGCCGGTCCACCTCGTCGTCGCGGTAGCGGCGGTGCCCGCCCGCCGTGCGGTCGGACGGCCCGAGCCCGTAGCGCTGGTCCCACGTGCGCAGCGTGGTCGGTGAGATGCCGAGCATCGCCGCGACCGCGCGGGGTGTCCAACTCATCGACTGCGGGCTCACTTCCTGGCGCGTTCGGAGAGCATAGCCCGCAGTTCGCTCTCACCCAGGCCGCCCCAGATGCCGAACGTCTCGTGCACCTCCAGCGCGTGCTCGCGGCACTCCCGCATCACCGGGCACCGGTGGCAGATGGCCTTCGCCATGGCTTCGCGCCGCTCACGGGCGGAGCCGCGCTCGTTGGGCGTGTGGAAGAAGTAGGTGCTGTCCATGCCTCGGCACAGACCGGAGAGCTGCCAGTCCCAGGACTCGGCGACGGGGCGGGGCAGGCGGGAGAGCTCGGGCATGGCGCACGTCCTCGGCGAGTCGGCGATGCTGACGGACCCCATCGTAAAATCGACTCAGAACCGTTTCAACTTGAGGGTGTCTCAGCCGGGCAACACGCCCTTCGACCGGAGGGCGTAGCGGCGCTCGGCGTAGGCGAGGTCGTCGCGCCACAGCCGTGCGGCGGCCCGCCGCATCACCGGCCGGATCGCCGGCGCGGCCCTGCTGACCAGCGCGAACCCGGGTCGATCGGAGTGCGCGAGGGTCGCCTCGACCACGGCCGTCCGCCCCTCGCCCAGCGGGGTGGCGTGGGTTTCGACCACGCTGCCCTCACCGACGCCGGCGACGATGCGCATCACCACCGTGCGCGGTTCGGGGCAGGTGAACTCGGCGGTCACCGGCACGCCGAGCCTGCCGACCACCCGGAACGTCACCTCGACCAGGAACCGGTCCCGCTCCTCGGTGGGCGTCTCCAGCACCCGGAGGTTCGCGAACGAGTAGGGGTGGAACCACGCCCCGTGCCACGGGTCGAGCCGGTTCGCGATCACGTCCTCGGGCTCGCAGCGGCCGATCAGCGTGGTGACCGCGTCGAGCCCCCTGCCCGCCGGACGTGCGGGCAGAACCGGTTCGGGCAGGGGTTCCTCGCCGCCCACGTCGTCCAGTCGCACCCAGACGAGCACGCCGTCGTCGTGCGCGGGGAACGGGCTCCACCCGCCGAACCGCTCTCCGCCCAGTGCCAGCCCGTGCCACCGGCAGACCAGCCTGCCGCCGCTGACCGCGCCGTCGCACAGCGGCGCACCCAGGTGCGGGCACGAGCCGGGACCGGCCACCGGCACGTCGCCCGGCCCGCGCCACAGCACCACCTCGCGCCCGGCGACGGTCCGACCGAACGGCCGGTCCCGCACCACCTCGCGGCTCGCGGCGACCACGAACCAGTTGCCGGAGGGCCGGGCGGTGGCGCGTTTCAGCGCCGTCTCGATGAGCGCGGGTTTCGCGTCCCGCCAGGTCGGTTCCTGCTGCGACCAGGGCGGGCTGGTGAACGCGCGCAACGGCAAGCGGTCGGGCATGTCACTCCTCAGGTGGTCAGGCCGTGCGGGCGAGGACGGCCCTCGCGAACGCGCGCAACGGCAGACGGTCGGGCATGTCACTCCTCAGGTGGTCAGGCCGTACGGGCGAGCACGGCCCTCGCGAACGCGGGCAGCGCGACCGCGAGCCGGCGGCCGTTCGACACCGCGACGCGCCGGGACAGCACGTCGCAGTCCGCTTCCTCGACCAGGTCGAGGATCCGGCCGTAGAGCCGGTAGGCGGTGCTCACGCACGGTCGCGAGCGCGGCGCGAGCATCGCGATGCCCGGCAGCGCCCGGGCGTACTCCTGGCGCGTGCGCCGGACCTGGTCGCGCAGGGCCGCCCGGACCCGGTCGTCGACGCGGCCGGCGGCACGGGCCCACGCCAGCCGGTCCCGGTCGACGCCGAAGGCCGCCAGCTCGTCGGCGGGCAGGTACACCCGGCCGCGGTCGAGGTCCTCCCCGACGTCGCGGATGAAGTTGGTGAGCTGGAAGGCGATCCCGAGGGCGGCGGCCGCGGGCTCCGCCTCCTGCCTGGGCACGACCGTCCCGAGCACCGGCAGCACCTGCAGGCCGATGACCGCCGCCGAACCGTGCGCGTACCGCATCAGCTCGGCGCGGGTGGCGTAGTCGGTGACGGTCAGGTCCATCCGCATGGACGCCATGAAGTCGCGGAAGTGCGCGGTGGGGATGTCGTACCGGCGCACGGTGTCCAGCAGCGCCGTCACGACGGGATCGGCACTCGTGCCCAGGTCCAGCGCGGAGGCGAGGTCGGCCTCGACCGCCGCCAGGCCCTCGGCCTTGCGCGCCGGTCCGCTGTGGACGTCGTCGACGATGTCGTCCACCCGCCGGGCGAAGCCGTACAGCGCGTGCACGGCGGGCCGCTGCTCCGGGCCGAGCATCCTCGTCGCCAGGTAGTACGTGCGGCCGTGTTCGGCGTTGAGCGCGCGGCACCGTCGATAGGCGTCGCGCAGCTGTGGTTCGGTGATGCCCGCGGCATCCAGTTCCCGGTCTGCGGACATGCGTGGGCGTCCTTCCCGCGATGGCACCTCCTCACGCTAAGTCGGCCCGCGACCCACCGCACAACCAACGCCGCTCGTTGTGCGGGACGCGCGTCGCGCTGCTTAGCTCGATCCGCAGAGCCCCGACCCACCACGCGAGGGAGCGACGATGTCGCTGTTGGCCGGCGTCGACACCCGCACGCCCACTCCCCCGGCGCCCGACTCGTTCGCGGCGCGGTTCGCCGGCGAGCTGGACGACTTCTTCCGCACGCGCCCGGAGGTCGACGCCGCAGGGGAACTGGCCGAGGAGGTCCGCGCGCTGGCCCTGGCCGGCGGCAAGCGGATCAGGCCCGCGTTCGCGTGGTGGGGCTGGCGGGCGGCGGGCGGCGAGGTGCACGGCGACACGGCCGAGGCCGTCGTGCGCGCGCTCGTGGCGCTGGAGCTGTTGCAGTGCTGCGCGCTGGTGCACGACGACGTGATGGACCGCTCGGCGACCCGGCGCGGCAGACCCGCCGTGCACGAGGCGTTCGCCGCGCGGCACCGGCGGTCGCGGTGGTCGGGCAGCGCCCGCCGCTACGGCGACTCCACCGCGATCCTGGCCGGCGACCTCGCGCTGGCGTGGGCCGACGACGCGCTCGTCACGGCCGGGCTGCCCGCCGACGCGTTGCAGCGCGCGTGGCGGCCGTGGCAGCGGATGCGGACGGAGATGATGGCCGGTCAGCACCTCGACCTGCTCGCGGTCGCGGGCCGGGACCGGTCGTTGGAGGGCGCGTTTCGGGTCGCGGCGCTCAAGACCGCCGCGTACACCGTCGAACGGCCGCTGCACCTCGGCGCCGCGCTCGCCGGCGCGCCGGTCGACGTGATCGAGTGCCTGCGCGTGTTCGGCCGCGACATCGGCGTGGCGTTCCAGCTGCGCGACGACCTGATCGGCACGTTCGGCGACCCGGCGGTGACCGGCAAACCGGTGGGCGAGGACCTGCGCGAGGGCAAGCGCACCCCGTTGATGGCCATCGCGATCGCCCGGGCCACCGCGGCGGGCGACCACGCGGCGGCGCGGACGCTGCTCCGCTGCCTCGACGGCGGACCCGTGCCGGACGGGACCGTGACCGCCGCGCGGGCGCTGCTGATCGACCACGGCGCCGCGGAGGCCGTCGAGGAGCACATCGAAGCGCTGACCGCGAGCGGTCTCGCCGCGCTCGACCGGGCGGCCGTCGACGACGTCGCCCGAACGCACCTGAGGCAGTTGGCGGTCAAGGCCGTCCGCCGCCGCGATTGATCGGGGAACGCCGTGGTGCACGTGGTCAAGGGCCGCACGGACTCGGTCGTCGTGGTCGGCGCGGGCCTGGCCGGCCTGTCCGCCGCGCTGCACCTGCGCGGGGCCGGGCACGAGGTGACGGTGCTGGAGCAGCACGGCCACCCCGGCGGCCTGGCGGGCAGGTTGGACGTGGCCGGGCACCTCGTCGACACCGGGCCGACCGTGCTGACCATGCCCGAACTGCTGGAGGACGCGTTCGCGGCGGTGGGCGGACGACTCGCCGACCACCTCGACCTCGTGCCGCTGCACCCGGCGTACCGGGCGGAGTTCGCCGACGGCAGCGCGCTCGACGTGCACACCGACGCCGACGCGATGGGCCAGGCGATCGCCGGGTTCGCCGGCGACCGCGAGGCCGAGGGCTACCGCGAGCTGCGCGCCTGGCTGACCCGGCTGTACCGGGTCGAGCGCGACCGGTTCATCGGCGCGAGCTTCGACTCGCCGCTCGACCTGCTCGGCCGCGACCTCGTCACCCTCGCGCGGCTCGGCGGCTTCGGCTCCCTGTCCCGGGCGGTGGGTCGGTTCCTCCACGACGACCGGCTCCGCCGGGTCTTCACGTTCCAGGCGCTGTACGCGGGCGTGTCCCCCACCGACGCGCTCGCCGCCTACGCCGTGATCGCCTACATGGACACGATCGCCGGCGTCTGGTTCCCGCGCGGCGGCATGCGTGCGGTCCCGCAGGCCCTCGCCGACGCCGCCGCGGCGGCAGGGGTCCGGTTCCACTACGACACCGAGGTGGTCTCGCTCGACCGCACCGGCCCGCGGGTGACCGCCGTCCGCACGACGACCGGCCGCTTCCCGTGCGACGCCGTCGTGCTCGCCACCGGCGCCGCTCAGAGCACGCGGCTGCTGCGCGGCGAACCACGGCGCACGCTGCGGTGGTCGCCGTCGGCGATGGTGGTGCACCTCGGCGCGCGCCGGGTGGCCGAAGGGACGGCCCACCACACCATCTCGTTCGGCGCCGCGTGGGAGGCCACGTTCGACGAGATCATCCGGGAGGGCCGCCTGATGAGCGACCCGTCCCTGCTGCTCACCACGCCGACCCTCACCGACCCCGGGCTGGCCCCGGAGGGACGGCACCTGCACTACGTGCTCGCACCGTGCCCGAACCTGGACGCCGCGCCGATCCGGTGGGACGCCGTCGGACGCCGCTACGCCGCGGAGGTCGTGGACGAGCTCGTCGCCCGCAAGCTGCTCGACCCCGACGTCGAGGTCCTGTCCGTGACGACGCCCGACGACTGGGGGCGGGCCGGCCAGGCCGCCGGCACCCCGTTCTCGGCGGCGCACACCTTCACCCAGACGGGCCCGTTCCGCCCGCGCAACCTCCCGTTCCGCGACGGCAACATCGTGCTCGCGGGCGGCGGCACCACGCCCGGCGTCGGCATCCCGCCGGTGCTCATCTCGGGCAGGCTGGCCGCCGAGCGGCTTCGGCGGCGGTGAAAGAGCGGTCCGGCGGAGAGCGCGTCCCGATGCCGATCAGGCGCGGAATCGCAGAGATGCAAGGAATCGTCACTTTGCAATTCGAATCCGCGTCCGGAACCGCCTGATCGGGGCGTCCGATTCGTCGATCGCGGCGGTGAATGACCGGTGCCCCGAAAGCAGGGGGACGCTCGGCCGTTCGGCCCTGTACAGGGTATTGCGACACTGTTGGGATGATCGACATGTACAACGCCATTGTGATAGGTGGTCGGTGTGCCGGGGCGGCCGTCGGTACGCACCTGGCCCGAAGGGGGCTCCGGGTTTTGGTGGTGGACCGGTCGCGTTTTCCCAGTGATGTCCTGTCCACGCATTTCGTCTGGCCGCACGGAGCGTCCTACCTGAACCGCCTGGGGGTGTTGGACCAGGTCCGGGCCGTGACACCCGCCCACACCGAGGTCACGGTGGTCAACAATGGGATCTCGTTAAGCGGCAGCGTCCCCGAAGAGCTGCTGCGCAACCAGTTCCGATTGCTGCACGACGACGACACCGGTATCACCACTGAGTACTTCTCGGTTCGCCGGCACGTGCTGGACAAGATCCTGGTCGACAACGCGGTCCGCGCCGGTGTGGAGTTCCGCGAGGGCTACACCGTCAAAGAGCTCCTGCGGGACGAGGACGGGACCGTCATCGGCATCAAGGGGCGGGACGGCACGGTCGAGCACGCGCAGGTCGTGATCGGGGCCGACGGGCGCAACTCGTTCGTCGCGCGGGCTCTCGGGGTCGAGAAGTTCGACGAGCGGCCGAGGTGCACCTACGCGTACTGGAGCTACTTCAGCGGCATCCCCGACGCCGACGCGCAGATCCACCGGCGGGGCAGGCTCGGGATGGCGATGGCCTCGACCAACCACGGGCAGACCATGGTGCTGACGTGGGGTCCCAGCGAGTGGGCCGCGGAGTTCCGGGCTGACGTCGAGGGCAACTTCCACCGCGCGCTCGGGCTGATCAGCGAGGAGGCGGCGGACACCGTCGCGGGGGCGCGGCGGGAGGAGCGCTTCTACGGGACGCTCGACCAGGCCGCGTACCTGAGACAGCTCCACGGACCCGGCTGGGTGCTGGTGGGCGACGCCGAGTCGTTCAAGGACCAGTGCACGGCACTCGGGATCACCCACGCCCTGCGTGACGCGGAGCTGGCCGCGGACGCGGTCGGCCGGTGGCTCGGCGGCGAGACCGACCGGGACACCGCCATGGCCGGGTACGCCGCCAAGCGCCGCAGCCAGACCGCCGCGGCCTACTACGACTACGTGTGCACGCTCGCGGAGATGAAGCCGCTGCGGCACGACGAGCTGCAGCTGTTCGCGATCCTGCGCGGCAACCAGGCGGAGACCGACCGGTTCATCGCCACCCACGTCGACGTGGCGCCGGTGTCGGAGTTCTTCGACCCGTCCAACGTGTTCCTGCTCAACGACACGGCCAAGGAGTCCTCGCTGGAGCACGACGCGTTCGCCGACTTCGAGGCGACCTACCGCGAGTACCAGCGCAACCCGTTCCTGCGCGTGGCGGCGGAGGCGACCCGATGACCGGCGTCCTGGCCCACGAGCGCGAGGACGGCGAGGTCGTCGCCGCGCTGATCGCCGCCGCCGACGCGGCCGACCTCGACCCGCTCGCCGCGGCCAAGGCGGTCGCCGAGGCCGCCCGCGAGGTGTCGGACATGATGCGGAACTGGGCGTCCCACATCCCGTGGGAGGACCTGGAGGAGCTGGACACCCTCCCGGAGGACGAGGTGGTCCGCTTCTTCGGCGAGGACTACCCGGCGGTCCGCGCCGACCTGGAACCGATGTGGGAGCCGGCGACGACGGCCGCGCCCGCGATCGACCCCGACGAGGACTACGCGCTCGACAAGAACGCCTACGACTTCTTCCGGCCCGTCGGGGCCAACCTGCTCGGCCGCACCGAGGAGTTCCACGGCTGGGTGGAGGCGCGCAGGCGCACCGAGACCTGGCAGTACTCCCGGGTCCTGGAGGCCGCGCCCGGCGGGTTCGCGACCATCACCAACGACCTGAGCAAACCGGCCAGGGGCATCAACTTCAACTCCCAGGACTACCTGTCGTTCAACGCCCACCCGGAGATCCGGGAGGCGGCGGTGCGGGCGATGCGCGACTTCGGCCCGCACAGCGCCGGGTCGCCGATGGTGCTGGGCAACACCCGCATCTCCGACGAGCTGGAGGTCGCCCTCGGCGAGCTGGTCGGCCTGGAGCACGTCACGCTGTTCTCGAACGGGTGGTCGGCGGGGTTCGGCACGGTCACCGGGCTGGTCCGCCAGGAGGACCACGTCCTCATCGACCGCCTCGCCCACTCGTGCCTGCAGACGGGCGCGCGTGCGGCGACCAGGAACATCACCCGCTACACCCACCTCGACGTCGAGGCGGTGCGCACCCACCTGGCCCGGATCCGCGCCACGGACACCCACAACGGGATCATGGTCATCACCGACGGCCTGTTCTCCGTGGACGCCGACTGGCCGGACCTCGTCACCCTCCAGGAGGTCTGCCACGCCTACGACGCGACCCTGCTGGTCGACGTCGCCCACGACCTCGGCTCGATGGGCCCCGGCGGCACCGGCGTCCTGGGCATGCAGGACATGCTGGGCAAGGTCGACCTGGTCATGGGCGCGTTCTCCAAGACCTTCGCCTCCAACGGCGGCTTCGTCGCGGCCGGGTCGCCCGCGGTGAAGCAGTACATCAAGATGTTCGCCGGGTCCCACTTCTTCTCCAACGCCCTGTCCCCCATGCAGACCGCGGTGGTGCTCAAGGCGGCCCAGATCATCCGCACCGACGAGGGCGACGCCCTGCGCGGGCGGCTGTTCTCCGCGATCCACGCCCTGCGCGACGAGCTGACCACGCGCGGGTTGACCTGCATGGGCTCGCCGAGCCCGATCGTGCCGGTCCTGATCGGGAACGAGAAGCTGGCCCGGACGGTCAACCGCCTGCTGTTCGACCGGGGGGTGCTCGCGTTCATGGTCGAGTTCCCCGTCACCCCGACCGGCGCCTCGCGCTTCCGGTTGCAGGTGCAGGCCGCGCACGAGCCGGAGCAGGCGAGGGAAGCCGCGCGCATCATCGACGAGGCCCTGCGCGACGCGAAGGAGCACCTGTCCAGCGCGTTCGGCAACTCGTTCTGACGGGACGGGCGCTCGCGGCGAACGCGAGCGCCCTCCCCCGGCCGGAAGCCCGGGATGCGGAGCCCTTGCCGAAGTGGCGGGTCCCGCCGGCTAGTCGTGCGCCTCGATCGCCTGGACGGCCGGGGGCGTGAACCGCGACGCCAGCTCGGCGTTGACCTCCACGTGGCGCAGCAGGAACGCCCGCTCGTCCAGCCGCTTCCGCCTCAGCCAGCCGGTGACCTCGTCGTTGCACTTGCTCGCGTTGCACGACCCGCACGCGGGCACGATGTTGTCGAGCGTGTAGCGCCCGCCGCGCGACAGCGCCTGCACGCAGTCCTTCTGGAGCGGCACCCCGGTCGACCCGCAGTAGGCGCAACCACCCCACGCCTCCTTGAGCGCCGCCCACTCCGCCACGGAGAGGTCGTGCTCGACGCGCTCCATCCGGCGCTTCCGCTTGCGCGCCGCACGCGCCCTCCTGCTGCCACCGACGGCCATGCGCGAACCTTACGCTCCGTCACCCCTCCGGCGCGGGCAGCCCCACCGCCGCCTCCGGGACACGACGGGAGGGATCGCGGCCGGAACGCGGCCACGATCCCTCCCGTCGGACGCCCTGGGTCAGGAGGCGGGCATCATGACCTTGTCGATGACGAAGACGGTGGCGTTGGCGGTGGGGATGTTGCCGCACAGCACCTTCGAGCCGTTGACGGTGATGTTGTCGCCGGAGCCCTCGACCTTGAGGGTGCCGCCCTGGACGGTGGGCAGGCTCGCGGAGGACACGATGCCGTCCCTGTCCATGCGCTGCGGCACGACGTGGTAGGTCAGGATGGTCGTGAGCTTGGCCTTGTCGGCCAGCACGGCGTTGAGCGCGTCCGCGCCGAGGGCGTCGAACGCGGGGTCGTAGGGCGCGAAGACGGTGTAGCCGGCGTCGCCCTTGTTGAGGGTGTCGACGAGGCCGGCGGCCTTGACGGCGGCCACGAGCTTGGTGAGCAACGGGTTGTTGCTCGCGGCGGTGGCCACCGGGTCGTCGACCATGCCGTCGAGGGAGCCTTCGGTGTCCGCGGGCAGGCTCGCACAGCCGGCGCCGAAGACATCACTGGTCCGGGTGACGCCGTCGCTCATCGCCTCGGTGGTGGTCGTGGTCGTCGGAGCCGCCGCCGACGTCGTGTTCGACGCGGCCGGTTCGCTGCTACAGGCGGTGACGGAGATCAGTGCCGCGGCGAGGACGCCGATCGCGGACGCGAGCCGGGTGTTGCGCATGAGGGGTGCTCCTTTGTGGACGATGCTCGGAACGAGGGCTCCGAGGCTTGTCACGAGTGGTTCGGCGCCGTCGCCGCGTCGGATTGGCGGACCGGCGGGAAAGTTCGGACTTCCCGGGTCGCGGCTGGTCAAGGCCGGGTGGTGAACACGATCGTGTGCCAACCGGAAGCGCCGTCCGGGATCGGTTCGGCCCGCTCGCCGGTCTGGGTGTGGCCGGTGCGGTCGGTGGCCCGCACTTCCAGCGTGTGCGACCCGGCGGGCAGGTCCAGCTCGACTCGCCACATCCGCCACGTGTCGACGTCGACCTCCGTGCTCAGGGTCGTGGCCTGCCAGGGACCGCCGTCGACGCGGACCTCGACCTTGTCGACGCCCCTGTGCTGCGCCCAGGCGACCCCGGCGGCGACGAACCTCCCCGCGGGCACCTGCTCGAAGGCCTTCGGCCGGTCGACGCGGGACATGGTCTTGATCGGGGCACGGCGCGCCCAGTCGCGTCGGACCCAGTAGGCGTCGAAGTCGGCGAACGTGGTGAGTTCGGCGTCGACCAGCCACTTGGTCGCCGAGACGAACCCGTACAGGCCGGGCACGACCATGCGCACGGGGAAGCCGTGCTCGACCGGGAGCGGTTCGCCGTTCATCCCGATGGCCAGCAACGCGTTGCTGCCGGGCCTCATGATGTCCTCGACAGGGGTGCCGCAGGTCCAGCCGTCCACGCTGCGCGTCGCGAGCTGATCGGAGCCCGGCCGCACGCCCGCCTCGGCGAGGATGTCGCTCAGGGACACGCCGATGAAGTCGGCGGTGGAGATGTAGGGCCCACCGACCTCGTTGGACACGCAGCAGAGGCTGATCGTCTTCTCCACCAACGGCCGGTCCAGCAGGTCGTCGTAGGTGAGCACGAGCTCGCGGTCGACCATGCCGTGCACGCGCACGCGCCAGTCCCGCGCCCGGACCCTGGGCACCGACAACGCGGTGTCCACCCGGTAGAAGTCCGCGTTGGGCGTGATGAACGCGGGCGTCCCGTCCCGGGCGAAGTCCGCGCCCGCCGGGATGGGCGGTGCGCTCACGTCGGGGGTGAGGCGGATCGAACGGCGGGACGCCTCCACGTCGACCCGACCACCGATGAGCTGGCCCGCGGCGGCGGTCGCCCCGGCCGCGGCCGCGACGGCGGTGGAGGTGAGCAGGAAGCGGCGGCGGCCCAGGCCGGGCACCTGCCAGTCCACCGGACGCGTCCCCTCACCGTCCACAGCGGCTTCCGCCGAACGGGGCGCGAGCCGGTGCAGCCACCGGAAGACCAGGACGCCGACGAGCAGACTGACCAACGGGGCCAGTGCGGCCGCCGTGCCCAGGGTGGGCCGGGCCAGCACCGCCGCGAGGCCGACCACGCCGAGCCCGACCGCCAGGATCGTCCCCGGCAGCGGGCTCCGGCGGGACAGCAGCCCGGCGAGCGCCGCGGCGACGGCGATGACGAACGCCATGCCCGCCAGCAGGACGGCTTTGTCGTCCTCGCCGAACGTGCGGATCGCGAAGTCCTTCACCGGGTGCGGTGTCAGGTCGATCGCCGTGTTGCCCACGGCCAGGAACGGCGAGGCGAGCGGGTCGACGACCGCGGCGACGAGGTGCCCGGCGGCCGAGGCCGCCGCCACCGCGATCAGGCCCGTCGCGACCGCCGCCCACAGCGGCAGCCGCGACGTGCCGGGATCCGCGTGCCTGCGCGTGGTTGTGTTCACACCAGGTGTTCGACGCCGACGACGTCGCGGATTGGCCTTCGCGGCCGGACTTCCTCAGACGAGTGGAAGGACCACCACGGTCGGCGTCGTGGGCCGGGGGGATCCGCCCCTCGGCTCCACGGTCAGCCCCACGGCCTCCCGGCCGGTGAAGCCGCTCGCCAGCAGGGGGTCGGCCTGCCCGTCGGACGACGTGAGCAGCCCGGCCGGCCGCGGCCCGTCGGCGCCGATCAACCACAGCTGGTAGGTGCGGTCCTCGGGCAGTCGCGGCAGGCCGTGGGCGAGGAAGAGCACTTCGCCGTGGGCGGAGGACGCCACCACGGTGCCCGTGCCGCCGCCCGTCACCTCACCGCGGACGAGCTTGGCGTCCGGCGCGGCCAGCAGGTCGGCCATCCGGCTGTGGTAGCCGTCGACCTGTTGCAGCGCTTGCAGGTCCCGTTCCAGGCGACGGTTGGCGTCCGCGCCCTGGATCCCCAGCGTGACGGCGACCGCGATGCCCGCCGCGGCGGCGAGCGCGGCGGTCCGGCGCCACCACACGCCCGCGGCCCCCGGCGGCTCCGGTCCGATGGGGACGGTCTTCGCCCGGACGTCGGCCTCCGGCGGGAGTTGGCGGGTGTCGGCGATGGCGGTCATCACCCGGTCGCGCAGGTGCCGAGGAGGTTCGACGGTGGCCGCACCGGCCAGCAGCGCGGTGGTCTCGCGCAGTTCGGCGGTCTCCCGCACGCAGGCCGTGCAGTGCGCGAGGTGGTCGTCGAAGGCGCGGCGCTCGGTGTCGGAGACGGCGTCGAGCACGTAGGCGCCGATCAGCGCGTGGGTGTCGTCGGTCACCGGTTCACCCCCAGGCAGTCGCGCAGCCTGATCAGGCCGTCACGCATCCTCGTCTTGACCGTGCCCAGCGGGATGCCGAGCACGGAGGCCGTCTCCGGGTAGGTGTAGCCCCGGAAGTAGCCGAGCAGGATGGACTCCCGCTGCAAGTCGGTCAACGTCGCCAGGCACCTCCGCACCTGCCGCTGCTCGATGCGCGCGGCCACCTGCTCGCTGACCGCGTCGAACGGCGTCTCGACGTCACGGCGGGCGGCCACGTCCTCCCGCCGGGTCGCGGCCTGCGCGGAGCGGACCCGGTCCACCGCACGGCGGTGCGCCATCGTCATCACCCACGCCGACGCGCTGCCCCGCGCCGGGTCGTACCGGGCGGCGGTGCGCCACACCTCCACCAGCACCTCCTGGGTGACCTCCTCGGACTGCGCGTGGTCGCGCAGGATCCGCCGGACGAGGCTCAGCACCTTGCCCGCCAGCACGTCGTACAACCGCTCGAACGCCCTCTCGTCACCGCGCGCCACCAGGCACAGCAACTCCTCGGCCGAGGCGTCACCCGCCTCACCGACACCCGCCACCGCTCGGAGCTCGTGCTCACGCCCTGCCATCGCGTCCTTCCCGATCGACCGGTCCACGACAGGCATTCGTCGCCGACCGCCCTTCGGTTCGGTCCCGCTCACGTGAGGGCACGCTGTTATCGCTAACAATTACCGAACCGCCGACCCTGCAGCCTTGTCGGGCACGAACCGGGTGCGCTACGGTGCATCTGGGAGCGCTCCCAAACGCCCTCCCCCGGCACCTGGCGACGACCACCACGCACCCTGCTCGCAAGGAGACGAAGCATGGCTCTACGTGCGCAATGGAGATCCAGGTCGCTCTCGTTCCACCGCGGACTCGGCCCGGCGCCCTTCGCGACCGCCGATCAGCGCATCTAGGAACACCTCCGCTCGACCACTTCGGCGCTTGTCGACCGCCATCGACTCAGCATTGTTCCGCCTCGGTTTGTTAGCGATAACAAGGCGTTTTGCCTGGCAATCCGCGAGAGGAAGACCATGCGAGATCACCTTGCGACGACAAGGGGCGCGGTCCGCCGCCGGCGACGGCCACCGGTGTGGGTGGCGGTGCTGTCGGTGCTCGGCACCGTGGCCCTGACGCCCGTCGCGTCGGCCGCCACGGTCGACACCACCGCCTCGTACGTGCTGGTCAACCGCAACAGCGGCAAGGCGCTGGAGGTGTACGGACGCGCCACCGCCGACGGGGCCAGGATCTCCCAGGCCACCCGCAGCGACGGCGCCTGGCAGCAGTGGCAGTTCGTCGACTCCGGCGGTGGCTACTACCGCATCCGGTCGAAGCACAGCAACAAGGTCCTGACCTTCCTGTCCACCGCCGACCGCGCCGGACTGGTGCAGAGCACCGACCTCGACCGCTCCGGCCAGCGGTTCCGGTTGGCCGACTCCGCCGGCGGCCACGTGCGCCTGCTCAACCGGGCCAGTGGCAAGGCCGTGAGCGTGCTGGACTCCTCCACCGCCGACGGCGCCCGGGTCGTCCAGCTCCCCGACACCGGTGGCGCCGGCCAGCAGTGGCAACTGGTCAAGCTCGGCGTCGACACCACGCCGCCGACCGCGCCGGCCGACCCCCGCACCTCGAACCTGACGTGCACCGGGGTGACGTTCTCGTGGTCGGCGTCCGCGGACGACACCGCCGTGGCGTTCTACGACGTCTACCACGACGGACAGCTCATGACCTCGGTGCCGGGCACGGCGCTGTCGGCCGACCTCACCGTCGCACCGGGCGCCACCTGGGGCCTGTACGTCAACGCCCGCGACGCCGCGGGCAACGTGTCCCAGGCCAGTTCCACGGTCACCATCACCGTGCCGCAGTGCCAGGCCGACACCGAGCCACCGAGCACCCCCACCGACGTGACGGCGACCGCCGCGGGCACCACGGTCACCGTGCGGTGGACCCCGGCCACCGACAACATCGGCGTCACCGGCTACGAGGTCCTGCGCGACGGCACGCAGGTCGGCTCGGTCAGCGGCGCGTCCACGACCTCCTTCACCGACAGCGGCCTGGCCGCGGAGACCCGCTACCAGTACCAGGTGCGGGCACGGGACGCGCAGGCCAACCGCTCGGCGGCGAGCACGGCGGTCGCGGTCACCACGGGCAGCGCGTGCGCCACGGCGCTGTGCTCGGTCACCCGGGTCACCACCGAGACCGACCTGCCCTGGGGCCTGACCACGCTGCCCGACGGGCAGGTGGTCTTCGGCCGCCGGGACGCCTTCGAGATCGTCCGGCTCGACCCCGCCACCGGCACGAAGACCAGCCTCGGGCGCGTGCCGGGCGCGGCGGGCACCGACGGCGAGGGCGGGGTCCTGGGCCTGGCCGTGGCCGCCGACTTCACGGCCGACCCGTGGCTCTACGTCATGCACACCACCTCGACCGACAACCGGGTGGTGCGCATCCGCTACACCGACGGCGCGCTCACGGGCACCCCGCAGGTGCTGCTCACCGGCATCCCGCGCAACAAGTACCACAACGGCGGCAGGCTGCGGTTCGGGCCGGACGGCAAGCTCTACATCGCCACCGGCGACGGCCAGAACGGCGACTGGGCCCAGGACCGCGCCAACCTCGCCGGCAAGGTCCTGCGGATCGACCCCGACGGCACCGTCCCCTCGGACAACCCCTTCGGCACCCCCGTGTGGAGCTACGGCCACCGCAACCCCCAAGGCCTGGCCTTCGACTCCCAGGGCAGGCTGTGGGAACAGGAGTTCGGCAACTCCGTCATGGACGAGACCAACCTGATCGTCCGCGGCGGCAACTACGGCTGGCCCACGTGCGAGGGCACCACGGGCGACTGCGACGAACCCGGCTTCATCGCGCCCAAGCACACCTACCCCGTCGCCGAGGCCTCGTGCAGCGGCATCGCCGTGGTCCGCGACGCCCTCTACATCGCCTGCCTGCGCGGAGCGCGGCTGTACCGAGCCGAGATCTCCGGTGACGACCTGACCAACGTCCAGCAGTACCTCAACGGCACCTACGGACGGCTGCGCACCGTGGAACCGTCCGCCGACGGTGGGCTCTGGCTGACCACCAGCAACCGCGGCGACAAGGACAGCATCGCCGGCAACAGCAACGAGAGCATCCTCAAGGTCCAACTCGGACGGTGAACCGGCCGCCGGGTCGGGGCGACCGTCCCGACCCGGCGCCTCCTCGATCCCGCGATCGACCGGGACCAGCCCCGTCCAGGAGACGAAGGAGTCGCCATGACGCACCGCACGGCACCACGCCACCGGCGCACGCGGACGCTCACGGCGGTGGCGATCGCCCTCGCCGGCGCCGTCGTGCCCGCCACCTCCGCCGACGCCGCGACGACCTCGCCGTGCACCCCGGGCGCGTCCTACGGCCCGCCGTTACCGACCCGTGCGGTGACGGCCCAGCTCATCCGGGGAGGGTTCAACTTCCTCGAAGGCCCGACGTGGGACCGGCGGACGGGCACCTTGCTGCTGTCGCACATGCAGCGCCCCACCGGCCCGCAGGGCGTGCAGCCGTCGTCGGTGCTCCGGCACACGCCACCGGCCACCTTCGAGACGTTCATCGCCGAGTCCGGCAGCAACGGCCTCGCGGTCTCGCCCGACGGCACGCGGTTGTTCGCCGCCACCCACGACAACCGCACGCTCTCCTCCTACAGCCTGACCGACCGCAGCCGCACGACCGTCGCGGCCAACCACCTCGGCCGCGCCTTCAACTCCCCCAACGACCTGACCACCGGCCCGGACGGCACCACGTACTTCACCGACCCGAACTACCAGCGCGCCAACCGCGCCGACGAGCAAGGCGGTCGAACCGCCGTCTTCCGCGTCCGCGACGGCGTGGTCGGCCTCGTCGACGACACGCTGCGACAGCCCAACGGCATCGTCCTGTCACCCGACGGCAAGACGCTCTACGTCGGGGCCACCGCCGACAACACGATCGTGAAGTACACCGTCAACCCCGACGGCACCACCGGCGGCCGCACGACGTTCGCGAGCATCCGCACGCCCGACGGCGCGACCGTCGACTGCGCGGGCAACCTGTACTGGGCGTCCTACGACGAGGGCCTCGTCCACGTCTTCTCCCCGTCGGGAGAACGGCTCGGGGCCATCTCCGCCGGCCGCAACAGCACCAACGCGGCGTTCGGCGGGCCGGACGGGCGGACGCTGTACATCACCTCCGGTGTCCCCGGCGGGTTCGGCCTCTACCAGACCTACCTCAACGTGCCCGGGAACCCGTACTGAACCCGAGCCTCACGGCCTCGCCGACGTGGCCCGCGCGACGTCGTTGTACCCGTGGTCGGCACGGGCGACCCGCAACGGCACGCCCGCCCGCACGTCGGCGAGCACCCCGGCCTCCATGGCGGCCACCCGCGTCACGGTGTCGACCACCTCGGCCACGAGGTCGGCCGGCACGACGACGACACCGCTGCCGTCGGCGGTGACGAGATCGCCGGGGCGCACGGTGATCCGCTCCCCCTCGGCGCCGATGGTCACCGGCTCCTGGGTGGCCGCCATGCGCACGCGGTTCTTGCCGGAGCGCATGAACGCGCCGTGCGCCCACACCGAGTAGTCGAGCGCGCGGATGCCGTCGACGTCGCGGCAGTAGCCGTCGATCACGGTCCCGGCGACGCCCCGGGCCACCGCGACCTCGGTGAGGATGTCGCCCCACACCGTGCAGCGCGGGCCGTGGTTGGCGAGCACGACGACCGAGCCCGGTGGCACGTCGTCGACGTAGTCCGCGGCGGCGGCGCGCTCGCCCTCGGCCACCGGCTCGAAGGTGACGGTGAACGCGGGGCCGACGACCACGCCGGAGCCGGACTGGCGCGTGGGGCCCCACAGCGCGCCCGACACGCCCAGGACGTCCAGCGCGTCGCTGACCGCCGACGTGCCGAACGCCGCGAGCCCACGGCCGACGTCCGTCATGAGCCGTCGCCGATCACGTGCACGGCCAACTTCCGGCCTCCCTGGAAGATGTTGACCTTGGCGTGGCGGCTCGCCTTCGACCCGAAGCCGGCCACCTGGCCGCCGAACAGGTACGTGTCCAAGCTGATCGGCATGGCCTGCACGTGATCCGAGCCGGCCTCCACCACGGGGTAGCCGGTGGGCGCCACCCGCCGCTGCACGAGGTGCCCCGCGCGCAGCCCGGCCGCGACGGCGTCGCGCCACGCGTCCGGAGCGCAGTCGTGGCCGATGGTCACGCCGTCGCCCCTGATGTCGTACGGCTGCTTGAGCACGAACTCGCGCGGGTCGGCGAGCAGCCGGTCGACCAGCGGGCCGCCGTCGTCGTCGACCGCGGCCGGGGTGAGCTTGCGCGACCACGGCAGCAGCTCGGCGACCAGTGCTCGTTCGTCGGCGGTGAACAGGTCGGCGAACTCGGGCTGCTGCACGAACGCCAGCGTCAGCTTGTTCTCCGCGACGTACCGCGCGCCGAACGGGTTCACGTGCACCATCGCGGTGTCCCGCACGGCGTGCGCCCACCGGTCGACGAAGGCCGGGTCGGGGCAGTGCGGCAGCCACGACACCGTGTTGACCTTGTTCCAGCACAGGTCGGCGGCCTTGCCGTCGAACCGCACCCGGTCACCGTCGACCTCGATCGCGCGCGGGTCGGCGAGGAACGCGTCCACGCCGGCGGCCCGCAGGCACTCCACCAGCTCGACGCTCTCCGCGCTCGGGGCGCCCGCGCGCTGGAGGACCGCGATGTGCGACGGGTCGGCGCAGCGGCCCGCGTCCCGTTCGGCGGCGGCACGCGCGGCGGCTCGCAGCGCGTCGAGGAAGCGGTGCTCGCCGGTGTACGTCATCGCGCTCGGCGAGCTCGACCGGATCCGGGCGACCACGTCGTTGATCCGCGCGGTGAACAGGGTGCCCGCGGGCGAGTCGGCGTTGTTCTCCAACACCCGCAGCCGTTCCGAGCCCGCCTCCAGGTAGCCGTCGAGCCGGCACACCCACGGCGCGTCGCCCACCGCGCGGTCGGCGTCGACCAGGAGGTCGGCGGCCGGGCCGAGCCGGTAGAAGTCGCGCACGTCCGGCCGTGCCCGGTACAGCGCGACGACCTTGCCGAGCAGGTCGACGTAGCGGGTCAGCAGCGGCGCGAGCCGTTCGGCCCGATCGGCGCGGACCAGCACCGGCACCGGCGAGAGCGGGAACTCCTTGTTCCGGAACACCGGTCCGGCGGCCACCGCGCGCTCGGTGGCCGTGCGGGTGTCCGCCGGGCGCGCCACCGCGTCGTGGGTGGCGAGCAGGGCGGCCGGCCAGTCGATCAGACCGGTGACGCTCACGACGGCCGACCCGGCAGGCCGAGGTCGACCCCGGTCGGCACGGCGGCGCCACGCGCCTGCGCGAAGTACGCGTCCACCAACGCCTTCGTGACCGGGCCGGACGGCCAGCCGCGCAGGGGCACGCCCGCGACCTCGCGCACCGGGCCGAACTCGATGCCCGTCCCGCACAGGAAGACCTCGTCGGCCGCGGTGAGCCGCTCCTCGGTGACCGCGTCCTCGACGGCCTCGTGGCCGAGCGCGGCCGCGGTCGCCAGCACCCACGCCCGCGTGACACCGGGCAGGACGTGGTCGGAGAGCCTGGGTGTGACGACGCGGTCGCCCTCGACGAGGAACACCGTGGCCGTCGGCGCCTCGCTGATCAACCCGTCGGCGGTGCGCAGCACGCACGAGTCGTAGCCGTCGCGCTTGGCCTGCGCGAGCGCGAGGCGCGGCCCGGCGTAGGCCGAGATGTTCTTGGCGGCGCTGGGGAACACCGCGTCCGAGGGCCGCTGCCACGCGCTGATCCCCAGCCGGATGCCCTCGTGCTCGGCCAGCCAGCGCTTGCGGCCCGACGGCGTGATCGTGACCGTCAACGCGGTCACGGCGGCCTGGGCGATGTCGCCGGCGTTGGCCGCGCTCGCCGCGACCCGGACGTAGCCGTCCGCGTCGATCCGCTGCGCGGCGACGAGCTCGTCGACGATCGCGGGCACGTCGGCCGCGCAACCCTCGTCGAGGCCCATGAGCCGGCACGAGTTGCGCAGCCGGTCGAGGTGCGGCCCGGGCAGCCAGGGCGCGACGCCACCGGAGTCCTGCCGGTAGAGCCGGATCCCCTCGAACACCGAGATGCCGTAGCGCAGCGCGATGCTGCCGACCGGCAGGGTCGCCTCGTCGCGCGGCACGAGCCGGCCCCGGTGGTGGGCCAGCGGCCAGACCGCGTGGCCGTCGGCGGCGAGGGACGTCATGCGGTGTAGCGGAACACCGGCTCCGCCGGGTCGTACGCCGTCCGCAGGATCATGTCGAAGTGGCGGTGCCGCAGTTCGAGCGCGGCGGCCAGCGCGGCGATCGCGTCGCGCCGCAGCTCGGGGGTGTCGCAGTAGCGGCGGAGCAGCTCGCGCGCGGCGGCGGCGTGCTCGTCCTCCAGCTCGCTGACCGCGTCGTCGCCCTCGTCGGCCGAGGCGTGGTGCACGAAGAACTCGTACCCCTTCGCCGGCAGGCCGTAGACGTCGCGCATCACCGAGAGCATGCTCTTGCCGCCCTGGTCCACGATCGGCGGCTGGCCCTCCATCAGCAGCAGCACCGACGCGACGCCCTGGGTGAAGTGGGTCTCGGTGTTGCAGACCCGCACGTTGTGCTCGACGACCGCCGCGGTCTCCGGCACGACCGGCGCGTCGGCGAGCTCGTCGGCGGTGACCCCGACGGCCGCGCCGAAGTCGGCGAACGTGTCCAGGTGGCGGCCGGAGCCCGACAGCCTGCCGGTCTCCTCCTCGTAGATGTTCTCCACGAGCAGGACGCGCAGCCGGTGGTCCTCGATCCGCGAGGCGATGCCCAGGATGTTGCGGGTCCAGAAGCTCTTGATCGGCCAGCGGTGCAGCACGAAGTCGTGCAGCAACCGCCGGGTGGCCTTGCCGGCGAGGATCGTCTGGTAGAGCCCGCTGGTCATCTTCTTGCGCTCGTCGATCATCCGGTCGAGCTCGAGGACGAAGTCACTCATCGGCACCTCCGTGGTCGTTGGCGGGTTCGGCCGGCGGTCGCCCCCGACCGGTCAGCGTCAGGATCGTCGCGTCGAGCCCGTGGGCCGCGACCAGGTCGGAGAAGTGGGCCGCGCCGTCCAGGTTCACGTCGAGCAGCCCGCTGACCACGGTCTTCGAGCCGCCGTCGGCGATCATCCGCAACTGGGTGGCCAGCGTGGTGCGGTCCGCGGCGATCGGGTCGAGCCGCAGCTCCGCGCCGTGCCGCACGATCAGGTGCGCGACGATGACCTCCAGCCGCAGGTTGCCGCCGCCCTTGCCGATGCCCGCGATCGACGCGTCCACCGCGGTCGCGCCCGCCGCCATCGCGGTGGTCGTGTTGACGAACGCCAGCCCGAGGTTGTCGTGCGCGTGGAAGCCCACCGGCACGGGGCTCGCGCCGACCGCCGCGCCCACCCGCTCGGCCACCGAGCCGGGTTCGAGGCTGCCGTTGGAGTCGGCGAGGTAGACGACCTGCGCGCCCGCGTTCGCGCAGTCCTCGACCGCCACGGCGAGCCGCTGGGGGTCGCGCTCGCTGACCCGCGTCAGGTTCATCGCCACGTCCAGACCCGCCGCGCGGGCGGCGGCCACGTACGGCTCGGCCGCCTCGACCGAACCGCCCGTGACGAGCACCCGGACCATGGCGACGCCCCGGTCGGGCAGCTCGGCGATGCGTTCGAGCGGCGCTTCGCCGGGGCGCACCATCACGACGAGCTCCGGTCGCCCGGCCACGGCCGCGAGCGCGTCCAGGTAGGCGGGCGGGCAGCTGGCCGTCGGCCGTCCCGGGTCGTGCGCCTGCCGCAGGTAGCCGATTTCCGCGTACGGCACGCCGGCGGCCCCGACGGCGCGCACGATCGACTCGGCTTCGCGGGTGGTCCAACCGTGGTCGTTGAAATAGCCGCCGTCACGCAAGGTCACATCGAGGAGAATGGGCGTCGAATTCACGTTCACCGCGCGGTGCGGCCGGGTGAAAAAGCTTCGGCTGCGCAGAGCACAATCAACCGCCCTTTCGGCCCATCGCCATGGTGGATGACTTCAGCCTAACCGGCCGTCACCTCACGTGGCAACCTTCGGCCACGCACCTCCGGGCATTGACCCGATTGTCGTACCGATTCGACGTCCGGCCGCCGAAAACTCCCTGACCAGCGAATATGAATTAGGACCACGGTCGCCCGCGCAACCGCGCCGGGCCCACCCCGGCCCGACCGATCCGGGCCGACCCGAACCCCGTCAGCCGATTACCGGGGTCGCGCTCCCGGGATGCGGCACTGGTTCACGCCGGCCGCGTGCGCCCTTCGGCGTCACCCCGCTGAGCAATACGGCCGCGACGGCCGCCCATTCCCTTCGACCACCCACAGGATCCCCCCTGTTCGAGTTCCGACAGCCCGACGTTAGGCCCTCGATGCGGGCCCGCGGCCCGTTCGCCCTGTTCGGGTCTGTTTCGAACGGGCGGACGGCGGCGGACGCGTTCGGCAACACTCGACCTGACCGCAATTCGGCGGGAACGCGGCGCGAGCGGCGCATTGTGACGTGGCGATCTGGGGAAGTTCTGGGATCCGCCTTGTCGACGGCGGTCGGAGTCGGTAGGCCGGTGTCAGGAGGGGGGACTTCGGGTGGCGGTGTCGTTCGAGTTGCTCGGCGAAGTGCGGATGCTCGTCGACGGAGTCGCGGTCGGCCTCGGGCACGCCCGCCAGCGGTGCGTGCTGGCGGCCCTACTGGTGGATCCCAACCGGGTCCAGTCACCCGAGTCGATCGCGGCGAAGGTCTGGGCCGACCGCGCTCCCCGGCAGGCGCGCACCACGCTCCACGGCTACGTGTACCGGTTGCGGCAGGCGCTGGGCGGTGTTCCCGGCCTGGTGATCGACCGGACGTCCGCCGGCTACGTGCTCCCCGTCGACCCGGACAGCGTCGACCTCCACCGGTTCCGAAGGCTGGTCGAGCGGTCGCGCTCCGGCGCTGACGCCGAGGCGTTCGCCCTGGTCGAGGAGGCGCTCGGGCTGTGGCGGGGCGAGGCGCTCGGCGGGCTCGACGGCAGCTGGGCCGACGCGGTGCGGCAGGGCCTCGACCGGGAGCGGTGGTCGGCGACGGCCCACCGCAACGACCTCGCGCTGCGGCTGGGACGGCACGAGTCGCTGGTGGCCGAGCTGTCCACGCTGGTGACCCGCGACCCGCTCGACGAACGGCTGGCCGCGCAGTTCATCCTGGCGCTGCACCAGTCCGGCAGGCAGGCCGAGGCGATGGCGCACTACCAGGTCGTCCGACGGGCGCTGTCCGACGAGCTCGGCACCGACCCCGGTGTCCGGCTGCGCGAGCTGTACCAGCAGATGCTGGTCGGCGAGGTGGCCGCACCCGTGACCGGACGACCGCCCGTGCCGCGGCAGCTGCCGGCCCCGCCACGGCTGTTCGTGGGCCGCGACGACGAGTTGACGTCGATGGACAAGGCGTTGGCGCAACCGGGAGAACCACTCGCGGTCGTCGGGCCGGGCGGCTCCGGGAAGACCGCGTTGGCGTTGCACTGGGCGCACCGGGAGCTGGACCGCTTCCCCGACGGGCAGCTGTACGCCGACCTGCGCGGGTTCGACCCGACGGGCCCGCCGGCGTCGACCTCCGCGATCCTGCTCGGCTTCCTGGACGCGCTCGGCGCCGATTCGCCTCCCGCCGACGTGGACGCCCAGGCCGCGCTGTACCGGAGCCTGGTCGCGGGCCGGCGCCTGCTGGTGGTGCTGGACAACGCGCGTGACAGCGACCAGGTGCTCCCCCTGCTGCCCGGCGGCACCACGTGCACGACGCTGATCACCAGCCGGCACCGCCTGAGCGCCCTCGCCGCCTCGCGGGCTGTGCCGACGCTCGCGCTCGACGTCCTGCCCGACGATGTCGCGCACGCGTTGTTGGCGGGCTACCTGTCGCCGCAACGGATGTCGGCCGAGCCGGAGGCCGTCGCGACCCTGTTGCGGCACTGCGCGGGACTTCCGCTGGCCGTCGGCATCGTGGCCGCGCGTGCCGCCGCGCACCCCGACTTCCCGCTCGCCGCGCTCGCCGACGAGCTGGGCCGGGCCGACGGGCTCGACGGGCTGGACACCGCGGAGTTGAGCACCAGCCTGCGGGCGGTGTTCGCCGCGTCGTTGCGGGCGCTGCCGGCGGACGCGGTGAGGCTGTTCGCGCTGCTCGGCATCGCGCCCGGCTCGGACATCGGCCTGCCGGCGGTGGCCGCGCTCGCCGACGCGCCGGTGACGCGCGTTCGGTCGTCGCTGGAGAAGCTCGAAACCGGTCACCTGGTGCGGCAGCACGTGCCGGGGCGCTACCGGATGCACGACCTGGTGCGGCTGTACGCCGCCGAACGGGCGCACGGCGAGGAGGCGGCGCTCGCGCGGGTGATCGCCTACTACGTCGGGTCGGGCCTGGCCGCCGAGCGGGTCCTCTACCCGCACGACACACCGGCCGCCGTGTCCTCCGACCAGCCCGGACCGGTCGACGACGGCGCCGCCCTGGCCTGGCTGGCCACCGAGTACGTGTGCGTGACCGCCGCTCAGGAGGCCGCGGCACGGGTCGGCGACCACCCCGCGGTGTGGCGGCTGGCCTGGGCCCTGGACACCTTCCAGCGCCGCCAGGGTCACCTCCACCACGACCAGATCACCGTGTGGCGGGCCGGGCTGGCCGCCGCGGACGCCGCCGCCGACCTCGACGCCCGCGCGCTGGCGTCGTGGCGGCTGGGAGCCGCGCTCGCCCGTGCCGGCGGCGGCGACGAGGCGTCCGCGCACCTGGACCGCGCCCTGCTCCTCAGCCGGGAAGCGGGCGATCTGTCCGGCGAGGCCGCCGTGCACCAGTCGCTGGCGTGGGTCCGGGAGACCCAGGGCGACGACCGCCGAGCCCTGCGCCACGCGGTGAGCGCCCTCGACATCCTGAGCACCCTGGACCGCCCGATCCGCCAGGCCCACGCCCTCAACCAGGCGGGCTGGTACGCGGCCCGGCTGGACGACCTCGACCGGGCCCGCCGCTACTGCGAGGCCGCCCTGGCCCTGGCCCGCGCGCACGCCGACCGCGACGCGGAGGCGCGGACGTTGGACAGCCTGGGCTACATCGCGCACCGCGCCGGTCACCACGACGAGGCCGTGGCGCACTACGAGCTGGCCCTCGCGCGCTTCGAGGACGTGGGCGCGACCTACGACTACGCCGACACCGTCGAACGGCTGGCCGACGCCCACGCGGCCGGAGGTCGCCGGGACGAGGCCCGCGAGCACCGGCTCAAGGCGCTGACCCTGTTCCTGCACCAGCGCCGCACCGCCGACGCCGATCGCGTGACGCTGACCATCGAGGACGCCACGTGAGCCGAGGTGGCGCGGCCGGGCGTGGTGAGCGAGCCGGCGTCCGGCGTGACGTCGCCCGAGCGGGTCCGGCCGTCAGCTGTCGGGCAGCTTGATCGACAGGGCGTGGTGGAACACGTCACGCGGGTCCCAGCGCGCCTTGACCTCTTGGAGCCTGCGGTAGTTGTCCTTGTAGTACAAGGCGTGCCACGGGACGCCGGACGTGTTCCACGTCGGGTCGGCGGTGTCGATGTCCGGGTAGTTGACGTACGAGCCGTCGTTCACGCCGTTCGGCACCGGCACGCCTCCGGTGTCCTGGTACATCTCGCGGTACCAGCGCCGGATCCAGTCCATGCTCGCCCGCTCGCGGTCCGGGTCGGTCCAGGTGGCGATGTAGACCGCTTTCATGATGCTGTCCCGCTGGGGCACGGCGGTCGCGTCCGGCGCCACGGTGTTGACCTGGCCGCCGTAGGACACCAACAGCAGCAACGCGCGCTCGTTGTCGTGGTCGGTGCTGGTGAGGTAGGTGTACGCGGTCCTGATCTGCTGGTCGGTGAACCGCTTGCGCAGGTAGGCCGCTTTCGCCTTGAACATCCCGGACTCGTCGGCCTGGCTCAGCGACCCGGCCTCCACCGCCGCCAACCACGGCAGCCGGTGGGGTGGCTGCAACGTGATCGTGCCCGGGACGCCCTCGGTGACCTCCGCCAGGTAGTCGTCCAGCAGCTGGTCGGCGTCGGGCCGGCTTCCGTCCACTGTGGCCACCAGGGCGATCGCACCGGGGTCGGCGCCGGTGTTGCGCCGGCTGACCAGCATCGGGCTGAACAGACTGGCGTAGCGGGAGCCGGGCGCGCTGTTGCGCTCGTGCCACTCGCCGTAGTTGCGCAGCAGCCGGTGGAACGACTCCTCGGTGACGTCCCGCCAGCTCCACCCGATCGTCGCGCCGAGCGTCACGGCGGGTGGCTTCGGCAGCAGGCGGGTGGGATCGTCGCCGGTGGCGCCGGGCGTGCGCATCCAGTACCGGGTGACCACGCCGAAGTTCCCGCCACCGCCCCCGGTGTGCGCCCACCACAGGTCCCGGTTCGCGTCGCCCGGCTCGCGGGTCGCGACCACCGCCCGCGCCCGTCCGGAACGGTCCACCACGACGACTTCCACGGCGTGCAGGTAGTCCACCACCGAACCGAACTGCCGGGACAGCGCGCCGTACCCGCCGCCCTGGATGTGCCCGCCGGCGGCCACACCGCCGCACTGGCCGCCGGGGATCGTGACGCCCCAGCCGAGGTAGAGCCGCTCGAACACCTCCCAGAGGCTCGCGCCCGGCTCGATCGCGAACGCGTTGCGGCGCCGGTCGAACCCGACCTGCCGCATCGCGGACAGGTCGATGACCACCTCCGCGCCGTCGCCCACGAAGTTCTCGTAGCAGTGCCCGCCACTGCGGACGGTGACCCGCTTGCCCGCGCGCACGGCGTCGTCCACCGCGCGCACGACCTGCTCGGTCGTGGTGGGCAGCCGGAAGTACCGCGGCCGGGGGAAGAACCGCTCGCTCGTCCGGCGCAGCACGAGGTCCTCGTAGCGGGGGTCACCCGGCAGGATCGCGGCCGACTCGAGCCCGCTCCCCTCCGCCGCCACGTCCGCGGTCGCCGGACTCCCGATCAGCGCCGCACCTCCCAGAACCGCGGTGCCGGTGATGAACCCACGACGGGTAGGACCAGACATCCTCGTCCAATCTGTTCGTTGGTGTGCCGGGGAAAACGCTAGGAGCGGCCGGTCGGCGAGACCACCTGCAGAGGCCGACTGTCAGGGAACCAGCAGGAAACCGTCAGGTTCGCGCACCGGCGGTGCGCCGCGCGGACCCGGCAGGATGGTGTGATGGAGGACGTGGATCGCATCCTGGTGGTGGACGACGACCCGGGCCTGCGGGAGCTGTTGCTGTCGGCGCTGCGGTTCTCGGGGTTCGAGGTCGAGGCGGTCGGCGACGTGCCAGCCGCGCTGGCCGCGATCGGGGCGCGCACGCCCGACGCGATCGTGCTGGACGTGATGCTGCCGGGCACGAACGGCTTCGACCTGCTGCACCTGCTGCGCTCGCGGGAGGTCCACGTGCCGGTGATGTTCCTGACCGCGCGCGACGAGGTGGACGACCGGGTGCGCGGGCTGCGCCTCGGCGGCGACGACTACCTCACCAAGCCGTTCCACGTGGTGGAGGTCGCCGCACGGCTGGAGGCGCTGCTGCGGCGTGCCCGCCGCGTGCCGCCGGTGGTGCCGGAGGGCGTGTGGCGCTGCGACGACCTGGAGCTGGACGAGGTGCGGCACGTGGTGACCAGGGGCGGGCAGCCGGTCGAGCTCTCCCCCACCGAGTTCCGGCTGCTGCGCTACCTGTTGATCAACTCCGGGCGGGTGGTCTCCAAGGCGGACATCCTGGACCACGTCTGGCAGTACGACTTCGGCGGCAACGCGAGCGTGGTCGAGCGGTTCATCTCCAACCTGCGCCGCAAGATCGACTTCGGCGGGCCGTCGCTGATCCGCAGCGTGCGGGGGTTCGGGTACAGCCTGCGGCCGGTGCGGCCGTGAAGCGGCCGTCCCGGTGGCGGCGCGCCCTCGTCCTGCTGCTCGCCGGCCCGGAAGCCGCGGTCGCCGTGGCGGTCAAGCAGGCGTTCGACGCCCAGCGGCGCGCCCAGGACCGGCTGCGCAGCTTCGTCGACGACGCGGGCCACGAGCTGCGCACGCCGCTGGCGACCGTGCAGGGCTGGATCGACCTGTACGTCCAGGGCGCGCTGACCGACCCCGACCAGCTCGACCACGCCATGGCGCGGATGCAGGCGGAGGTGGGCCGGATGCGGCTGCTGGTCGACGAACTGGCGCTGCTGGCCCACCTCGACGCGGCCCTTCCGCTCGACCGCGAGCCGGTGGAGGTGGTGGCCCTGGCGGGCGAGGTGGTGGGTGACGCGCGGGTCGTCTGCCCCGACCGGGTCATCACCCTGCGCGGGGCGGCGGAGGCGGTCGTGCGCGGGGACGGCGCGCGCATCCAGCAGGTGCTGCACAACCTCGTCGGCAACGCGGTGCAGCACACCCCGCCCGGCACACCGGTCACGGTCACCGTCAGCTCGCACGACGCGGACGTCGTGATCGCGGTACATGACGAGGGCGACGGGATCGGGCCGGAGCACCTGGCGCACGTCTTCGAGCGCTTCTACCGCGCCGACCCCGGCCGCAGCCGGGCCGGCGGCGCCTCGTCGGGCCTGGGCCTGGCCATCGTCGAGGCGATCGTGACCGCGCACGGCGGCACGGTCGGCGTCACCTCGGCGCCCGGGCAGGGCACCACCGTCCGGGTCACGTTCCCCCTCGACCGCGCTACGTGACCGGACGCCGCCTCGTCAGGAGCTCTGCTCGTCCGAAGAGGACGACATGTCCTCCAGGTTCCCCAGTGCGGCGGCGGAGAGCTGGTTCTGCCCGGCCAACGCCGTGTTGTAGACCTGCGCCCCGTGCTCCTGGGCCAGCGGGAACAACTCCCTGAACCGCTGCCACCCGCCACCGGTCGCCCCCACCTCGTCCAGGGCGCTGCACGCGGCCTTGACAGCACCCGGCGTCCTGGCGTTCTCGGATTCGCGGATGAGCCCGTAGAGCACGGCGGCGGCGCGCTTCTCCGTCGCGGTCATCGCGGCGAGGACGGCCTGGTCCAGCGCCCGGCCGCGCAGGGCTTCCGCGACGAGCGGCAGGTGCTGCTGCTGGAGCTGGGCGAACACCTCGACGTAGAACGTCCCGACGGACGAGGACCGCGGGTGCTGCCGGTTGTTGGACGTGATGTACCCCTGGTGCCCGTACCCCGATTGCACCGTGTAGTTCCCGAACGGGCTGGTCCCCTGGCCGGGCTCGACGCGCGACGCCTGCCCGCGCTCCACCTCCCGCTGGTTCGCCCTCCGCAACCGGCTCAACCCGTCCATCGGCTTGTCCTCCAGCGGGCCCTGCCCCGTGCCGCCCTCGGACGTGCGCTGGACGGCCACCGGCTCGAGCGCCGCCGCGACGGCCGCGTTCCCGACGGTGCGCTGCAGGGCGAGTACCGCGTTCGGCGTCATCGGCCGCCCCCAGGCAGGCGGGGCGTCGGCAGTGCTCGGCGGGTGCACGTGCCCGGCGTGCGCGTCCTCCCGTTCCGGAGGCCGAACGTGCTTGCGCATCCACATCACCTCGTTTCGTCAGGGCCGGCAGCGGCGCACCGACAGCGGGTCAGCCGTTGTCCCACGCTCCGGGAGCACGGGGGTCCTCGGCAACGGTCGCAAGGGCAAGCCACGGGCAGACCCGCTGCCCGTGCCGCCAGACGGCCGGGAGCAGTGGCCCGGTCGGCGAGGACCTGGGACGATCGAGGCATGCGACCCGCCACCACCTCCGGAGCCGTCACCGCGAGCCGTCGCCGAGGCGTGCAACTGGTCACCGGCACCGCCGTCGTGGGCGGCTTGTGGTCCGCGACCGCCCCGTGGTGGGCGTGGGCCGTCCTGCTGTCGGGTCTGCTGGTGCTGGCCACCGGCTTGCGCCGGCTGAGCCCGACGGAGCTCCTGACCAAGTGCAGCGCCTAGCGGCTCTGCTCGAGCAGATCGCGCAAGGACTCCGTGACGACAGTCCCGGACACTGCTCCCTCCCACACAGCCACCCTGACCTGCCGGTGCCGCTCCACCCAACGCCGCGCCAGGTCGGTCATGGGCTGATGTGAGACGACCAACAGCCCGGACAAGCCGGCGCGACGAGCGATGATCCACAACCGTTCCACTGTGGACTGGTCGAGGGGGTGGCGGTTCTCCTGGACGGCGACGGCAATCGTCGACCGACTTCCCTCTATCACGTAGTCGAGGCCTGTCCGGTCGGCGCGGACCGCTACCACGTCCGGCACCACAGTGCCGATGGCCGCGATCACGACGTCGGGACGGTCGGCAGGAACCGGCCCGGGCTCGCGCAGTGCCCGGGCCACCCCGTCCTCGACGCGCCGATCGATCATCCGCCCGAAGGTGCGTTCGATCAGCACGAACGGTACGAGCAGGAGTACGGCCGAACCGACCTCCACGGAGACGGCCTGCGCGTAGCCGTCCACAAGCGCCCCGGCAACCAGTGCACCACCACCGATGACGGCGAGTAACGCTGCGAGCAGGCGCGGCCGAACCACTACGCCACTTGCCCTTCTGCCGCGACGATCTGACCCACGGGCCCCTTCAGATTGCGCGCGATCCGGACGGTCAGGTCCTGTTCGACGATGAACCGCTGATGAGCGTCCGGCCCGAGGTCGATGAACAGGTCTCGGTGCAATCCCCGACCGTCCCGGATGTCCGCGAAACCGAACTTCTCCTTGATCTTCGTCAAACACACCCCCATGGTGATGCCGGCGGGCAGGATCAGGTCGGCGCGCCCCGCCCGGCCGGCCGACTGCGAAGGGGTTGCCTGGAAGAACACGGTGGCGCCCTCGTACAAGTCCTGCGCACCGACCACCAGGCCATCCCGGTGCAGGTAGTACGACGTGCCGTCGGTCGTTGTGGCGAATCCGCTGCCCTTGACCGCATCCCATCGCGTAACCGTGCCGTCCCTCCACGACACCTGTGCCCTGACGGGAACCGCCGCGGGCACGACCGCTGGAGGAGATGCCGGCTGTGCGACGATTTCGGTCAACGTGCTCGACTTGATGCCGTAGGACTGCGCGTCCCAGAGCACCTCCTGGTAGGTGGTCGTGTGCGCGGTGTCGCTCGAAGGCAGCTTCTCCTTCCGGCCGAGGTAATCGGCAGCTTCCCGATTCGTGGCGTTGCCGTAAGTGGAGAACACGTCCATCATGTTCGCCGCGCCCACAGTGCTGTCGTCGACGAAGATCGCGCCGGCACCCGCATCGCGCGCCAGCCGCTCAGCCCGGTCCACGCTCGTACCGATGTAATCCTGTTGCTGCTGGTTGTGGAAGGGCACGACCTTCCCGGTGGAGATACCTATCGAGCAGTTGCACCGGTAGGTGTTGTCCTGACGGGCACCGCGCAACTTCTCCTGCACGAGGATCGCCGCGTTGATCGCCTGCGCCGCGTGCTCCACCGGAAAGGTGGCCACTACACCTGACGTCAGGAACTTGATGATGGCACCCCCGTTGGTGCTCACCGCTTCGTGAACCTGGTCGAAGAACCAGCCGAACGTCGGCAGCCAGCTGACCTCGCCGGTTTCGGTCTTGAGCTTCGCGGCATCGGACAGGTCGACGTGCACCACGACGATCGGCACCCGGGCCGGATTATTGAAAGCGTCGCGCAAGGAATCCATGACAAAGCACTCCTTGAAGGAATGGAACACGGACGGGACAAGCACTGGTCAACATCCCGACGCCTTCTCGGCACGGGATGACGAGATCGTCTCCTGACTATTGATCCCCTTATCGACCTTGCCATCCCGCTTGTTACCGAGAGCTACGAGGTGAGGTGGAATTGGGCCACACGAGTGAAGTTCAGACCATCGGCTGCAGTGCCGCTAACGATTTCCAAATTCCGACGATAACGCACGACTTACGAAGCTTCCTCGCATTCAACGGCCCAGTCGGCGTCGGAGGACTGAAACCGGCCACATTCGCCGAACCCGCTCATGCTTTGCAGGCCGGAATTCCGCACTGCGGCGCGAAGCCCGCTGATCGTGCGCCATGAGCTGTAGGGCACGATCGCGAGGCATGGCACCACGACCGCTCTGCCCGATCTCCGTCCGGGCAAGTCGGCTGCTCCGGCAGCGCGACACCTGACCGCGGTCAAGACCGCCACTGCCGGACGCGGTGGGATCACCGGAGCTGCCGGGCACGGCGCGCAGCGCGGCGTACGGGGTCGCGGCTGGCTGCAGGTGATTCATCGCGGGCCGCCGGGCCGCCGGGCCGCCAGAAAAACACCGGTTCACCCACGGTCAGTCCGGGCAGCTCTCGAGCGCCGCGACGAATTCGTCGAACGACGCGGCGACGCGGCGAGGCACCCGGTCCTCGTCGATGTAGGCCACGGACGGCTCGCCGGTCGGGCCGCACTCCGAGTAGTCGAGCATCACGGTGTCGTGGCCCGCCGACGGGGTGTCGCAGATGACCACCCCGATGTCCGGGTAGCCCCACTCCCCCACCAGGTACCGGCTGCCCAACTCCGCCGAATCCACACCCCAGGCGCCGCCGAGGCCCCGCAGACCGCGGATCTCGAAGTGGTCCGGGGCCCACGACGTCGGGAACGGGGTGGGCAGGCAACGGCGGCGTGGGGTGCCGCCGTTGCGCCGCGCCAACAACGCGAGATAGGCCCGCGGGAGCCGGACGCCCAGGTGGGCCTCAGCCGCGCGGACCATCCCGTCGGTCAGAGGAGGACCCGTGTAGTACGGGTCCTCCTCGAAGAACGGCTCACTCATGCAGCTTGACCGCGTGCCCTCCCGTGTGGCCCGTGGCGGCGTGGACGTCACGGCGGATCAACTGCATCAGACCACTGTCCTGGTGGTGGTGCCAGGTGTAGTCGGACGGCGTGTTCTTCAGCCCGGCCGCCTCGTTGGCCAGCCGCTCGTCCACCTTCCGGTTGCCGGTCAGCTTGATCCGCACGTCCGGGACCTTCGGGTGGCGCCACTTCGAGAAGTCCGGGAAGCCGTTCTTGTCGAACGGGACCCCGGTCTTCGGGTGCTTGCCGCCGGCCAGGTGCTTGTTGCGGATGACGGGACCACCGCAGTTGTGCACCAGGACGTCGACCGCACCCGCCGCCACGTGGTAGGTGTGCAGTCCGTCGACGGTCAGGTTGTGCACCCGCTGCTGCTGCGTCCACGCCCTGACCGCGACCACCTGGACGTAGGTGCCGCTGCCGGTCCGCAGCAGCGTCCCGACCCGGAGGTCCTTCGCGTCGACCCACGACCCGAGGTCGGCCGCCCAGAACGGGTGGCCGTCGGTGGCGATGACGGCGCCCTTGCCGGCACCGGTGTCGACGGTGATCTCGACCAGGTCCTTCGAGCCGTCGCCGACGATGAGGTCGGTCACCGGTCGGACCTCGGTCACGCCCGTCTCCGGGTCGGTGGCCACGACCAGGTCGCCGACCTCCACCTCGCCGATCGGCTTGCGCGTGCCGTCGGCCATCAGCACCGGCGTCTCCGGGGTGAAGCTGTTGGGCACCGCGCAGGGCACCGACGTGGTGCGCGCCGCCTTGGCCGCGTCACCGCCCTTGTCCGCGGCACGGGCCGTGGCCTGGACGCCTTCGACGACCCGCTCCGCGTCCCGTGCCCGGTCGGCGGCCCGGACCACCTCCACGCCCTTCTCCGCCGCGCGACCGGCCTTGATCAAGGCGCCCGCACCGCCCGGCACGACGGGCAGCACCAGCGCCGCGCCGTCCGCGACGATGCCGACCGCGTCCAGCGCCGCGCCCCACCCGTTGCCCTCGCGGACGTTCTGCACGAAGCTCGCCACGCCGATCCCCAGGCTGATGGCGTCCCACGCGCTCTCCACGTACCGACCGTCGGGGTCGGTGAACTTCACCGGGTTGTTGTGGGCGTAGGTGTAGGCCGCGAGGTTGGCCGGCCGGTGCACGCCGCCCGCGGGCCCGCCGTCGAGGTAGGACTCGATGATCGGGTCCGGGCTCTGCCAGACCTGCGTGCGCGGGTTGTAGTAGCGGGCCCCGTAGTAGTAGAAGCCGGTCTCCTCGTCCAGCTCCTTCGACCCGTACAGGTACGGGACCGGTGTCGGCTGCGCCGGGTGCTCCTGCACCCACGGCTCGCCGAACGCGAAGTACTCGGTGTGCTCGGTCAGGTTGCCGTGCTCGTCGGTGACGTACCCCGACGAGCCGAGGTGGTCGGCGTGGAAGTAGAAGTGGTGGTTCTCGTAGGTGGAGTCGGTCTTGACGGTCTTCGTCGCGATCCGGGTGTCACCGACGAACACGTGCTTGAACGACGTGCCGTTGCGCTCGCTGAACGCCCGGTTGGGGTAGATGTGCTGCGGTCCGGCGTTCTTGACGACCCGGTTGCCCTCGTCGTCGTAGACGTACCTGACGGTCGCCGGCTGCTGCGGGCTGGTGCACGCGTCCGGGTGCTGGGCCACGGTCTTGTTGCGGCTGTGGTCCTGGTTGCAGGCGAGCCGGTTCTCCTCGTCCCACACGAGCTGCCGCCGCTTGCCCGGCGCGGGCGGCAGGGTGTTGACGGAGTCGACCAGGTTGCCGTTGGCGTCGTAGGACTCGTTGACGGGACCGACCGCGCTGGGCGCGTGCGGCTTCCCGCTGTGGTAGGCGTAGGCGTAGTCGTAGGTGGTCTTCTTCTGCTCCTGCGCCGTCGTCGCGGCCTGCACCGAGTAGGCGACCGGCTCGTACGCGGGCTGCGTGGTCGGCGCGGGCTCGGTCTGCGAGACCTGCTCGTCCTCGGGCTCGATCGGCCCCAGCGGCGGCAGGGCCTCGCCGGTCGCCGGGTCGGTGACCGGCTCGTCCGCCAACGTCGTCGTGTCCTGCGACAGGGCGGACGTGGAGCCGGACTGCACCAGGATCTCGTGCCGCTGGCTCTTGGCCGTCAGGTTGTGGATGGAGTCGTAGCCCAGGGCCATGGAGTACCGGTCGAGCTTGTTGTCCTTGTTCCGGTACTCGCCGGTGGCCGAGGTGAGCCGGTACAGGTCGTCGTAGCCGTAGGTCTGCCTGCTCGGACCGCCGATCGGCTTGCCGTGCGGCAGCGGCACGGTGTTGGTCAGCGACAGGACGTTGCCCACGTTGTCGTACTCGTAGCTGATGTCCTGGAACTGGTGACCGTCGGCCAGCCGCGACTTCAGGTTGCTCAGCTGCCGGTCGGCCGGGTCGTAGGCGAACGTGGTGCGCACACCCGTCCCGGTCTCCTGGAGCAGGCGCTGGCCGAACTTGTCGTAGTCGAGCCGCGTCAGGTACGGGTAGTCGAACCCGGCCTTGTGCCCGGTGGCGCGGGTGACCTGGCCTCCGGAGTCGTACTCGTAGGTGAGCACCTCGCCGTCGGGGTAGGTCAGGTCCAGCACCCGGTTGAACGAGTCGTACCGGTACCCGGTGGTGTAGCTCCGCGCGGGGGTGGTGAGCGCGGTGACCTCGCGGGTCTCGCTCGTCTTCTCGCCCAGCGCGCCGTACTTGCGGGTCACGGTGCCCGCCGCGTCGCGGACGGCCACCACGCGGTCCGCACCGTTGTCCGGCGCGCCCGGCCCGCCGTAGGTGTAGGTGACGTCGTTGCCGGAGAACACCGGGTACCGGATGCCGGCGAGCCGGTTGTACTCGTAGTCGTACTCGACGGCCTTGCCGGCCGCCCGCAGCTTCGCCGTGACCTTCGCCGTCTTGTTGCCCGCCAGGTCGTACCGGGTCTCGGTGCGGCCGGAATCGGGGCTGTCGACGACGGTGCGGCGGCCGAAGTTGTCGTACTCGGCCCTGGTCGTGTTGCCCTTGTCGTCCACGACGGTGGTGAGCTGACCCATCGGGTCGTAGCCGTAGCTGGTCCAGATCGCCGTGCCGGCGTTGAACTCCTGCACGGCGGTGGTCAGCACCCGCACGTCGGTGTAGGTGCTGCGCTGCTTGCCGTTGGCGTCGGTGGCGACCGTCCGGAACCGGGTCTCGCCGGAGCGGTCGGCGCCGAAGCCGTAGGCCAGCTCGTTGGACGTGCCGTCCGGCAGCACGGACTTCACGCTGCGGTCCACCACGTCGTAGCTCAGCCTGGTCGGTGCGACCGCGTCGTAGGCCGCGTTGAACGCCGTGTTGCCCGCGCCCTTCGGCTCGGTCACCGGGTAGTACTGCTCGACGACGCGGCCCAGCGGGTCGAACGTGACCCGGCCGGACACCACCATCACGTCGGCCGGCGCGCTGCCCGCGGTGTCGGCCACGGAGCCGTCCTGCTTGCTCTGCACCGGTCGGGCCAGGCCGTCGGCGAACTGGACGGTGTCGATCGTGTCCTCGCGGACGCCGGTGGCGGTGCGGTCGAGGTGCCGGGTGACGGCGTACGGGACGGCCGCCTCCGGGTGGTACTCGAAGTCGATCGTGGCCCGGCCGGAGCCGATCTCGTACGGCCCGACCACCTCGTCCACCCGGCCGACGCTGTCGTAGGACATGCGCAGCGACTGGTGGTTCTCGTCGACGGTGAGGTCCGGCAGGCCGAACCGCAGGTCGTGCGTCGCCGAGGACTCGTAGCCGAAGCTGTCCTTGATGGACTCGACGTGCACGCCGACGACGCCGTCGTAGCCGTACTCCTGCCGGTAGCGCTGCCCGTTCTTGTTGGCGGGCCCCGCGATGGCGCGCAGGTTGCCGTTGTCGTGGTAGGTCAGGTCGCTGACCGCGGCCGACCCGTCGGGCAGGATCTCGAGCACCGCCAGCACGTCGCCGGTCGTGCAGTCCAGTGTGGACTCCCGGTGGCGCATCAAGGTGCGCGGGGTGGCGCCGTGCTCGCGGACGAGGTTCGCGACGCCGATGATGTTGCGGTCGCGGCACGCCGGGATCGAGGACGTGTAGCCGAACTCGGCCTCCACGTCGTCACCCGGGCCGGTGTCGGCGGCGTCGAACGACCGCACGAGGTTGCCGTGCTCGTCGTAGGCCATCTCGGTGTAGGTGGACTTGCCGGGGTTCGCCTGGCCCTCGTGGTAGTGCTTGTCCACGCGGGCCAGCAGCGGGAAGACCCGCGCCGTCGTCGCCTTCGGGTTCGCGTCCGCGCCGGTGGCGACGTCGCGCAGCCGGTAGGTGTTGACCGTCTCCTGGAACAGCCCGCCCGACGCGTCCGCGGTCGCCGACCGGGTCACCAGGCCGCGCAGGTAGTAGCTGTCGGTGCGGTACTCGCTGGTCAGCGCCCGCAGGAGGGCGTCGCCCGAGCCCGCGTCGCGCTGCTCGGAGACCACCTTGCCGTAGCCGAGGAACTCGCGCTCCAGCCGGTCGTACCGGCCCGCCTCGTAGCGGAACGTGGACAGCTGCACGTCCTGGCCGTCACCGGGGTGCCCGTCGTGCACGGCGGAGCGGGAGAGCACCCACTTCGAGTCGGGCTGGTCCTGCGTGTTGCCGGACCGGGTGTAGTCCAGGTCGATCCGGGCGCCCAGCGGCCGGGACACGGTGCGCAGCAGGTTCGTGCGCCCGGTCTTGTTGGCCGCCACCACGAGCTCGTCGTCGCGGGTGGAGCGGACGTGGTCGGCGTAGCCGTCGCCGTTGACGTCGCGCAGCGCCACCTCGGCGCGGCCGATGCCGGTGGAGACGTCGGCGCCGGGGTTGAAGACCAGGCAGCCGAAGAAGAAGCAGAACCCGAACGTGAAGTACACGCCGCCGCCGAGGGTGGCGTTCTCGTCCTTGCCGACGTCGCCCGCGCTGCCGCGGAACGGGGTCGGCGCGCCGAACCCGTTGCCGGTGTTGACGGCGACGCCGACGGGGTTGTCGCCGTTGGCGAACACGCGGTCGGCCAGGCCGTCGCCGTTGACGTCCAGCAGCGTGGCGCTGGTGACCGACGAGCCGAGCGCCGCCGACACACCGCCCGCGAAGCCGTAGTAGTTGGTGTTGAAGCCCAGGTTCACCCCGGCGCTGGTGGTCTTGCCGTCGTTGACCGGGCCGCCCGGCCACGGCTCGCGCGCGGCGAACGAGTAGCCGAGGTTCAGCGCGGCGTCGCCGTTGTCGAACACCTTGTCCGGCAGGCCGTCGCCGTTGATGTCGATCAGGTCGTGCCCGGTGTCGGACTCGCCGCCGCCGACGTTGCCGCCCACGCCGAGCGCGGGCATCTCCGGGCCGGACTTGGCGCTGTTGGCGTTGCGGCTGCCCGAGGGCGCCGCCTCGCCGCGACCGTTGCCGCTGGTGCGGGCCGGGCTGCCCGCGTTGGCGTTCACGCCGTAGGCCAGCGAGTCGGACTCGCGCACCGCGCCGCCGACGCTGCCCCTGGTGTCGCCCAGGCCGCCGGTCATGTCGGAGTACTGCACGCCCGCCGACCCGACGACGTCCGGGAACCGGTCGCCGTTGAGGTCGAGGAAGTCGAGCTGCCCGGTGGAGCGGCCCTTCGCGACGCTCGCGCCACCGCCGATCGGGACGCCGGGGATGCTCGCGCCGAACGTGGTCGAGATCTGCTGCGTGCGCCCGCGCCGGGACACGGCCGCCGCACCCGCGACGTCGCCGTCGGTGAGGACGTCGATGGTGTCCAGACCGAGGCGCGAACTGGCCGAGGCGTCCCGCGAGACCCACGTGTTGTCGTCCGCGCCGGCCCAGCGGTCCTGCGCGGGAAGCGGTGCGAACACCACCACCCTGGGCTGCTTGACCTGCGGGTTCTCCGTGAAGCCCGGCACGTCGTCCTCGGTCGGCCCGTCGGGCAGCTCGTCGCGGTAGCTCTCGTCCAGGACGAGGTCGCCGCGGCTGATCGGCTTGGTCGCCCGGTCGCGGTTGCCCTGGTAGCCCACGGCGCCCCAGCCCCGGTACGGCTGCGCGAACGCGCCCTGCTCGGCGGAGGCGTGCAGGGCGCTGGGCACGGCGGTGAAGTTCGTGCCGTCGTGGGAGAGCGACGCCGACTGGCCCGTCAACCGCGAGGGCAGGGCGGTGTCGAGGGTGGCGAAGTCGAAGAACAGCTCGTCGCCCTGGGCGACCTCGGCGGTGACGCGCAGCGAGGCCGGGTCGGGCACCTGGCCGTCCACGACGTCGATCACCCGCTTGGCGAGCAGCCCGCCGCGCTTCTTGACCGTGAAGACGACCCGGGTGTCCGGGGTCTGGCCCGCGAAGTCGAAGGCCAGCGCGGGCTCCACGGTGACGGTGCCGCCGTGCGTCGCCGTGTACGACGCCTGCGGCGCGGTCAGCGTGGAGACCGGGTACATGTCCAGGTCGTACGGCGGGTGGATGACCAGCGTCGGGTTGCCGTTGTCGTCCACCACCGAGTCGACGCCCTGCGCCGCCGTGTAGTGGGCGCGCGGCACCCAGCGCAGCGTCCCGGCGTCGACCGGCGAGTCGACCTTCAGCCGCCACGACAGCGTGTCGTCGGCGGTGACCGGGACGTCCAGGTCGATCGACGCGGTGCCGGCAGCGCCGCGGGCCAGCGTGTGGCTGTAGACGTCGGAGCCGTTGCGGGTCACCACGACCGTCACGTCGTCGGTCGTGGGACCGGACTTGGCGACGTCACCGGACAGGTGCAGCGTGCCGGTCAGCGGCGCGACGACGACCGAGGGCCGGCCGCCGAGGGTGAAGTCGCGGGAGGCGAGGTAGGTGTCGTTGGCCAGGCCGTTGACGTCGGTGCTCGCGGGGACGCCGGTGTAGGTGACCCGCGGGTCCCACGCGACCGCGTCGAAGCGGCCGTCGAGCACGGACTGGACGCGGAAGAACAGCGCTTCGCCCTTGCGCACGGCGATGTCGTCGGTGCCCGTCGGCGCGAACTCGATGTGGTCGTCCGGGCCGATGCGCTGCGACCACAGCTCGGTGTCCTGGTGCTGGACGGCGACCCGGACGCCGTCGGCCGAGCGGTACGCCTGCCGTTCGGGGCTCGTGTCCTGCACCAGCTTCACGCGGCCGTCCACGCGGACCGTGCCGTCGAACGGCGCCACCCAGCGGCGGACGCCGTCCAGCAGCGGGAACGCGTCGACCTGGCGCTCGAACTCGGCGGTCTGGTCGCCGACGATCGTGCCGGACGCGGTGCCGTCGCCGACGGGGACGCCGGTGTCGCCGCTGTCGGCGCTGTAGGCGGGCCGGCCGTCGGCGTCCAGGTGGCCGAACAGGACGCCGCCGTTGTTCACCAGGTCGGTGATGCCGTCGCCGTTGACGTCGGTGAAGTAGCGGTCGGAGGTCGTGGTGGTGGAGACGTAGTCCAGCTGTGCCGCCACGCCGAAGTAGGACTCGATGCCGACCGTGCCGGACCGCGTCTTCTCCGACGAGATGCCCGGCAGGTTCGTCAGGCGGATCGGGGTGTCGCCGAACCTGGCCTGGCCGTCCGGTCCCGACTCGTTGGGGCGGTAGAACACGCCGCCGTCGGAGCGGAACACCTTGTCCGGCAGGTTGTCGCCGTTGACGTCGGCGAGCGCGAGCAGGCCGTCGGAGGAGCCGGAGTTGTAGCCGACCTTGAGCCCCGCGGAGTTCGACTTGCTCACCGAGGTCGGGTTGTAGCCGACGTACAGGTGCCCGCCGGCGCTGGTCGACGTGGTCGCCGAGAGGGCGCTGGCCTCGCCGTCGCGGATGTTCACGCCCAGGTCGTCGTCGGCGACGGCCCAGTTGCCCGCCGCGTCGAACGCGTCGTACCCGCCGGAGGCGTCGCGGATGTCGTCGAAGTAGTCGAACGTGTGGGTGTTGAAGCGGGTGTTGCCCGCGTCGAACTGGCTGACCGAGCCGAGCAGCGTCTTGGCGAACGCGCCCTGGCGGTAGTCCAGCTCGTAGGCGCGGATCAGGGTGTCGTCCACCTTCACCTCGACCCGCCGCAGCAGGTCCGCGGTGACCCGCTTGAACCCGGAGCGCGCCTCGATCTGGACGTCGCCGCGGCGCGGCTCGCCCCGGTCGCGGTCGCGGGTGAAGGTGACCGAGTAGCGGCCCTCGGTGTCGCCGTGGCCGGTGTAGGTGATCTTCGCGGGGTACAGGTTGGCGCCCGGCACCGATCCGCCCGCGACACCGGCGTCCTCGACGCGGACGTTGTGGTAGCGCACGAAGTTGTCGTTGGTGTCACGGGTTTCGCGCAGCGCCCAGGTGGCGATGTTGCCGGACGCGTCGGCCAGCGTGGCGGTCTCCTCGCCGCCGAAGACCGACCGCGTGCCTTCCCGGTCCACGACCTCCCACCAGTAGTTGGTGGGGTGGTCGCCGTGCCGGACGATCTTGTCGAACCGCCCCTCGACGCGGGTGTGGAACACCTTCTCGGCGGTGCGCGCCTGGAGCTCGCCGCGGTGCGCGACGGGGGTGAGCTGCTCGCCGTTGAGCAGGTAGGTCTCGGTTTCCAGGCCGGCGTGGTAGCGGGGCACGCCCCAGCGGGTGTCCAGGGTGATCGCGGCCTGGGCGAGGTCCCAGCCGACGCCGGTCCAGCCGTTGCCGCCGGCGGAGTTGTACTGGACGACGAGCTGCGGCTGCATGCCCGCCCGGCCCGGCGGCACCTCCAGCGGGTACGACAGCCGGGCGTCGCCCAGGTTGTTCGCACTGGGCGCGGAGACGAGGTTGACCCCGCTGCTCGGGTCCGCGGCCTTGATGCCCTTGAGCTGGTTGGGGTTGAACGCGGCGCCCTCGGGGTGGTCCGGCGCGGTCACCGAGCCGCTGCCCGCCGAGGTCGGGCTGACCCGGTCGTACAGCTCGGGCGGCGTCAACCCGATGCCGACCAGCGCCAGGAGCGCGAGGAGGGCGGTCGCGGCACGTCCCCTGGACCTCGGTCTGCGGCGTAATCCGGCGCGAGCGAACATGCGGCGTCCCCCTCATCAGGCGGCGGTCTTCCCTAGCCTGTTCGGGGAGCGGCGTCCCGGTCGTTACGCGAGCGCCCGTCCGTCACTCGTCCGGCCTAGCAACACGACGGCGGTGGTGGTGTGAGTGGCGGTCCAGGTCCCAGTTCCCGATCGGGCTCAGGCGGCGGTGTTGCAGCGTGCCTGGCCGAACACCAGGTAGCCGCGCTGCACACCGGAGCTGTCGACGTTGCCGTCGCAGTCGATCGCCCGGTAGCCGTTGAACTGGGTGTGCTCCGGGTCGGCGTACCACTGGTACAGGCACGCGTAGCCGCTCTTGCACACCGGGATGGCCTGGGCGGAGGCGGGCGCGAGGGCCACGACGCCGAGTGCCGCCACGACGGCGACCAGCAGCCGACGGATCACGGTGGACCTCCTTGCTCCGGGAACGGGTCCCGGGACGCGCGGTGCGGGGACGCCGTCCAGGATGGCAGCGGGACCGGAAACCGCAGCACCACCGATCGGCAGATCGCTTCGGGACGACCGAAGCCGTGGACCGCCGCACGGCGTCACTCGCGCTCCGCGCAGGTCGCGGGCGGCGGTTCGAGCACGGGGAAGTCGTGGGCGATCACGTGGCAGAGCCGGTCGATCGCCTGCTCCACCCCGGTGGTCCACGGAGTGATCGTCCGGTCCCGGCTGCTGCTGGCGACCGTCGCGCCGTCCGGGCTCCAGGACAGGTCGGTCACGGACCCCGTGTGCCCGCTCAGCTCCGCCCAACGGGTGTAGCCGTCCGTCTCCCACAGCGTCACCGCGTGCTCTTCGCCGAACGTGGCGATCAGGCGCCCGTCGGGGCTGAACGCCAACCACTCGATCGGACTCGTGCGGCTGACCAGCTCGCCCTTCCGCTCCCGCGTGGCGACGTCCCAGACCACGACCTCGCCCTCGCCGTCGATCGTGGCCGCCTGTCCCCCGTCCGGGCTGAACGCGACCATCGGCACCGGCCCGTCGCCGACGTCCAGGGTCCCGCGCGGCTCCAGGGTGGTCGCGTCCCAGAGCAGGACGCGCCCGCGCGAGGTCGCGACCGCCAGCACGCTCCCGTCGGGGCTGTACTCCATGTGCAGCGCGGATTCCCCCTCCACCGTGCGGCTCACCCGCGGCCGCCCGTCCACGTCCCACAACGCGACGGTCCGGCCGTTGGTCAGCAGCGCGAGGGTGCGCGAGTCCGGGCTGAACGCCGCGCGCCGCGCCACGACGCCGTCATCGCGACCGGTCACCACGGCCACGGTCCGCAGCGTCTCCGCGTCGCGGATCGTGACCTCGCCCTGGTGGCCGGCGGCGAGCAGTCGCCCGTCCGGGCTCTGGACCGGGCCGATGGTGTCCAGGGAGGTGTTGCCCGAGCCCGCGACGGTCGCGCGCGGCGTGCGGTGCTCCCGGTCCCAGACCACGAGCGTGCCGTCCGCGCTGCTGCTGGCCAGGGTGGCGCCCTCGGGGTTGAACGCCACGCCGCTGACCGTGTCGACGTGACCCACGAACGGGAACCCGGCGCGGTCCCACAACAGGATCCGGCCACCGCTGCCCGCGATGAACCGCCCGTCGGGGCTGAACGTCGCGCTGGCCACCCCGCGGCTCTTCGACTTGACGAGCTGCCCGATCCGCGTGCGGCGCGGGACGTCCCACAGCAGCGCGTCCCCGCCGATGTCGACGGCGACGAGCCGGTCGCCCTGCCGGCTGAACTCCACCCGGCGCACGCTGTCGACGTGGTCGAGATCGGCGACGTGCCGCCGGGTCGCGGTGTCCCACAGCCGGACCACGCGACCGGGACCGGCGGTCGCGATGGTGGCGCCGTCGGGGCTGAACGCCACCGACAACGACCGCCTGGTGTCGTCGACGGGGATGCGGTCCACCGCCCGGGACGTCGCCACGTCCCACAACGTGATCCCACCGCCCCCGTCGGTGAACGCGAGCAGCTTCCCGTCCTGGCTGAACGCCAGGTCGGAGGAACCGCGGTCCACCAGCGTGACGAGCGGCCGGCCGGTCGCGGCGTCCCAGAGGCGCACCCCCGCGTCGCCGGCGGAGGCGAGCAACCGCCCGTCCGGGCTGAACCTGATCTTGGTGATCGAGCCGGGGGCCCTGCCTTCCAGGGCGACCGACCGGTCGGCCACCTCCCAGACGACGAAGCCGCCGTCCGCCGTGCCGTGCGCCAGGCGGCGGCCGTCGGCGCTGAAGTCGACCGTCAGCGCCTGCCCGGGCCGTCCGCTCAGGACGCCCGACTTCGTGCGGCTGCCCACGTCCCACAGGTCGACCTCGCCGGCGGCGCCGGGAGCGGCCAACAGGCGGCCGTCCGGGGAGAAGGCGGTCTCCGCGGGCATCCCGGCCGAAGGGGACAGCTCGGCGGCGTAGTGGCGCCGGGACGCGAGGCTGAGCACGGCGCTGCGCGCTTCGACGGTCGGGTGGCTCCGGTAGGCGTCCAGGGCGCGCCGCATCGCCGCCCCCACGTCCTGGTCGGCTTCGGTCATGGCCTCGGCGGCCAGCTGGCGCGACGCCGTGATCAGCCCCTGGGCGATCGCGTCCTGGCGTTGGCGCACGGCCACGGCGGTCATCGTGATCGCGGCCACCAGCAGCACCGCGAGCGCTCGGGACGACCACCGCAGCTGCCGGGTGCGGCGTCGGCGGGAGGCCTGCTCGCGTTCGTCGGTGGTGAGGCTGGTGCGCAGGAACGACGCCTCGTCGGTGGTGAGGTTGCCGCTGTGGCGCTGCGCCCAGTCGCGGGCCGCCACCAGCCGTGAGCCGCGGTACAGCGCGCCCGGGTCGCGGTCGAGGGACAACCACGTCTGGGTGGCTTCGGTGAGCTGGCGGTGCACGCGCAGGCCGTTGCGGTCCTCGGCCAGCCAGCCGCGCAGTCGCGGCCAGGAGCGGACCAGCGCTTCGTGCGCCAGCTCCACGCCGTCGTGGTCGACGGTCACCAGCCTCGCGTCGACCAACGACGCGAGCACGGCGGTGGTGTCGGGGTCGTCGTCGAGCTCGCCGCGCCGGACGCGGCGCTTGGTGTCCTCGGTGCCGTCGCCGAGCGCGATCAACCGCAGCAGGATCTGCCGCGCCAGTTCCCGACCGCGGTCACCCAGCGCGGTGTAGGCGTGCTCGGCCGTCTGCGCGACGGCGCCGCGGATACCGCCCGCCATCTCGTACCCGTGCACGTCGAGCGTGTTGCCGCGGCGGCGCCGCCACGTCTCCAGCAGGGCGTGCGAGACCAGCGGCAGCGTCCCGACCTGGCCGGTCACGTCGGCGACGATCCGGGCGAGCAGCGCGCCCTCCACCGCGTACCCCGCCTGGACCGCCGGGCTGGTGATGGCCTGGCGCAGCTCTTCGGCCGTCATCGGGTCGACGGGCACGTGCGCGTCCGCCAGGAACGCGGCGAGCCCCGGGTGGGCCGCGCAGTGCCCGTAGAAGTCCGCGCGCACCCCGAGCACGACGCGGCAGCGGCTGTTCTCCGCCTGGGCGGCGACCAGCAGCGCGTCGACGAAGTGGTTCCGCTCGTCCTCGTCGTGGCAGAGCGTGAACACCTCCTCGAACTGGTCGACCACGAGCAGCAGCTCCACCTCCGGCGGCTGCTCCGCCAGCGCCTGCCGGACGAACAGGTGCAGGTTGCGCGGGTCCGCGGCGAACTCCGCCCGCAGCTGCCCGGCGGTGCGCCCGTCGAGCCGACCGAGGTGGATCGCGCACTCCTCCAGCGGCCGGGCCCCCGGCGTGAACAGGACCGCCTGCCACCCGTCGGCGCGCAGCCGCGGCAGCACCCCGGCGCGCAGCAGGGAGGACTTGCCCGCCCCGGAGACGCCGGACACGACCAGGAACCGGCCGCCCGCCACCCGCGAGGTCACCTCGGCGACGAGCCGGTCGCGGCCGAAGAACCGGTGCGCGTCCTCCGACCGGAAGGGCGCCAACCCCACGTACGGCGACCCGGTCGTCTCCGCGGGCCGGTCGCGCTCCCGCGCGGCGGCCGTCGCGGCGGCGAGGTCGTGCCACCGCTGCTCCCACTCGGCCTGGTCGCCGTCGCACGCGCGGACGTAGGCCAGCGTGACCGGCAGGCTCGGCAGCTTCCGCCCCGCCGCGGCGCTCGACAGCGCCGTGGCGGAGAAGTGCGCCCGCCCGCTCAGCTCCCGGTAGGTCGGGCTGCCCGCCTTCTCCCTCAGCCGGCGCAGGTCGGCCGCGAACTCCACCAGCGCGTCGTCCCCTGCCTCGAGCGGGCGCTCCCGACGTGGCAATGCCGTCCCCCAGGCATCGGTGGCCATTCATCAGACCTTGTTGTACACCGTCCGGCCACCGACAGCGATCAATTCCGCGGCACTACGGATGAGGTCGACGGGCGCGACACCGTCGAGATCGACAACCGTGAGAGGCCGGTGCTGACGTTGACCGAGTTGACCCGCCGTGCGTTCCTGGGCACGACCACCGTGACGGGAGGCGCCGCCCTCGGGCTCATCGGCGCCAGGGCGTCCGCGAGCCCTCAGCTGCGCTTCCCACCGCAGGGAGCGGTCGCGGTGGGACCGGACGACCTGCGCTACCAGGACCTGGTCAACCGCGGTTTCAACGCCCGGTTCGCGGCGCGGCCCGAGTGGATCCGCCTGGTCCACACGACCGGGCAGGTCGTGCGGGTGGTGGACGAGGCCGTGCGCGCCGGCAAGCGGATCTCCGTGCGCAGCGGCGGGCACTGCTTCGAGGGCTTCGTCGACGACCCGTCGGTGCAGGTGATCGTCGACACCTGCGAGATGAACGAGGTGTACTACGACCCCGAGCGCAGGGCGTTCGCCGTCGAGGTCGGCGCCACGCTCGGCCAGGTGTACCGGACGCTGTACCTGGGTTGGGGCGTCACGGTCCCCGGTGGCGAGTGCCACCAGGTTGGCGTCGGCGGGCACGTCGTCGGTGGCGGGTTCGGCCCGCTGTCGCGCCGGGACGGGTTGATCGTGGACCACCTGTACGCGGTGGAGGTGGTCGTGGTGGACCGCTGGGGGCGTGCCCGCGCGGTGGTGGCGACCCGTGACGCCGACGACCCGAACCGGGAGCTGTGGTGGGCGCACACGGGTGGTGGTGGCGGCAACTTCGGCATCGTGACCAGGTACTGGCTGCGGTCACCGGGGCGCACCGGCGACGATCCGGCGACCGCGTTGCCCGAGGCGCCGGGAACGCTGCTCAAGGCCGAGGTGACCTGGCCGTGGAGCCGGATGACCGAGCAGGCGTTCGCGCGGCTGGTGCGCAACCACGGCGCGTGGCACGAGCGGCACGCCACCGACCAGGCGCCGTGGTCGAGCCTGTGGAGCCAGCTCACCCTCACCCACCGCGCGCTCGGCCGGATCGGCCTGATCGCCCAACTCGACGGGGCGCTGCCCGGCGTCCGGCCGTTGATGGACGGCTACCTCGCGGCGCTGGCCGACGGCGTCGGTGTGCCGCACGAGGTGCGGATGTCGTTCACGCCGTGGTTGAAGGCCACCATGGGCAACGGCTTCGACACCACCGGCATGAACCGCACCAAGTCCGCGGACGCCTTCCTCCGCCGGGCCTGGACCGAGCAGCAGATCGCGACCTGCTACCGGTACCTGGGGGACGGGCGGCAGGCGGGCATCGGTGCGGTGTTCCTCTACTCGTACGGGGGGAGGATCAACGCGGTGCCGTCGTCGGAGACCGCCGTGCCGCAGCGCGACTCGGTCCTTCGGGCCTGGGTCACCTCGTTCTGGGCGGCACGGGAGCAGGACGCCGACCAGGTGGCGTGGGTCCGCGAGTTCTACCGCGACCTCTACGCCGCGACCGGCGGCGTCCCCGTGCCCGACACCGCGACCGACGGCGTGGGCGTCAACTTCCCGGACGTGGACCTCGCCGACCCGCGCTGGAACACCTCCGGCGTGCCGTGGCACACGTTGTACTACAAGGCGAACTACCCCCGACTGCAACGGGTCAAGGCCCGCTGGGACCCCCGCGACGTCTTCCACCACGCCTTGTCCGTCAAGTCGACGTGACGGCCCAACCGATCACCGCGCGACGCCCGTTCACCCCGCGACGTCGGCGAAGAAGGTCACCGCCGACCAGTAGCAGAACGCGAACAGCGCCAGGTAGATCACCGACGACTGCGCGAACTGGTGGCGCAACGGCACGGCCAGCGTGTCGCCACCCTGGCCCGGGACCGTCGGCAACCACCGTCGCACTTCGTCGGCGTGCGGGGTGAGCCAGGCCAGGGCCAGGAAGACGTTGACGAGCGCGCCGAGCAGGATGATGCCGAACTGGCTGTCGAACGACAGCAGGAACTGGAGCTGGGTGACGTACAGGACGACCACGACGGCGTTCAGGCGTACCCGGAACCGCGCATACGTGGTGCGGGACGACGCGAGTTCCATGGCCAGCCAGAAGAGGTAGAGGCAGCACGGCACGCAGATCCAGAACATCAGCTTGGCCACCTCCGGGACGAGGCGGCCCACACCCTCGTCCTGGATGAAGCTGCTGTACACCCGGCCCTCTCCGAACAGGGTGACGGCCAGCAGCCAGGTCGCGCACAGCCTCATCGCGTGGCTCTTGTACCACACGGGTCCGGGCACGACCATTCTCGTCAACCTCTCCGGGAGGGCCGGGAAGGAGTAGGCGGTATTCGTCGCCGGACCCTGTCGGATGGAGCGCGCGAGCAGGGCGAGCTTGTCGGGCGATCGCTCGCGGTAGTCGAACCACTGGTGGCGGTTGAGCAGTTCCAGGGTCTCGACGTGCCGAATGGTCGTGCACACCACGTAGATCAGGTCGGGGTTCTCTCGCTCGACGCGCTCCAGCCAATCCAGCGGGGTGCGGTTGGACAGCAGGACGACGGCGACGTCGCGCTGTTGCGAGCCGCCACCGTCGGCAGCCGCGCTCTCGGCCAGTGCGGCCTCGATCTCCGTTGCGACGTGACCATCGGCGGGCTGGTGCAGCAGTCGCCACGGCCGTTCGGATGCGGTCCGCGGCGGCTCCGGCGGTGTCCCCCCGCGCTGCGATCGTTCGGCGGACCGGGGCGGGTCCACCGCGAGCGCGCCCCGGTGCTCGTTGTGCTGGAGTCGTGACCTCTCGGGCGCGACGCCGGTGGCCAGCCAGCGGTACAGGGAGGCGGAGCGCCGTGACCTCACGTACGCGACCACCGCGAGCCCGAGGAGCAGCAGTGTCGGCCAGCGCCACTGCGCGCTCGTGGCCGTCAGGTACGGCGCCGCGTCACCTGCGGAGAGAAAGGCGGATCCGTACTCGAAAGAAGATGACGAGCTGTACTCCACGTACTGCGCGAGGAGCATGTCGTCGAGGTCTCGCCAGGCCGAGGAGTGCAGGTTGGCCGGCGTCGACATGAAGCCGCCGCCGATGCTGACGATGACGTGACTGGTCGAGTGGTCGATGAAGCTGGTGTTCAGGTAGAGCCAGCAGGAGCCGAGCAGCGCGAGCGGGACCAGGGGGAAGGAGAACCTCCGCCGGTAGAGGATCGCCACCAGGAGGAACGCCACCAGACCCGTGAGCGTCAAGGTGATCACGGCGACTCCCAGGAATGCGTAGACCTTGCTGGAGAGCCCGTGGAAGGTCAACCCGAGCAGGTGGGTCGTGAAGCCCACGTCGGCCTCTTCGGGAATGTTCTTCTCGTGCGGCGTGGTGATCGCCACCAGGGTTCGGAGGTTGAGGACGTCGAAGAACACACTCGTCGCGAGCACCAGGACCAGGGTGGCCGTCGTCAGGAAGACGTCCGGCGGCAGGCGCAGCGGAAGGCCCAGCGGGTTTGCCCTCGGGACCCGATCGCGATGGTGCCGGGGCTCGGCCAGCAGTTCGACCAGTGTCCGCACCTTCGGTTCGAACCGGCTGCGCAGGTCGACGACCGCCACGGCCGCACGGCTCAACTCGGGTGGAAGATCGACCGCTTCGAAGAGGACGACGTATATCCGCTTGCCGTTCTCCAGGGCCGTGCGCCATTCGTAGTCGACGTTCTTCGACGCCAAGGCGTCACGTGACGCCACGAGCACCAGGGAGTCGCACGCCGCGAGACCCCGATCGATGCTCTCCCGCCAGTCGGCACCCGCCTGGATCCGGTGCGTGTCGAACCACACGGACACCGAACCACCCGTCAAGCGCAGCATCAACGACTCGGCGAAGTAGAACTGCCTCCGCGAATAACTGAGGAACACGTCGGGATCTCCCACCTGGTCTTCCCGCCCCGCACCTCGCCCGACATCGGAATCCGGCGGCACATCGCCCGCGCCCATGTCGTCGAGGCCGTCGTGGAAGCGAGTGCGGAGGTAGCCCAGGACGATCGGGCTGACGGCCGCCGACACCACGAGCCAGCCGTCCAACGACGTCTCGACCAGCAAGGCGATGACCACTCGCAACGCCTCGGCGGAGACCGCTACGGCGAACCCGGGACCGCGCCGGGCGAAAATGAGCAGGACACCGACCACCTCGATGGCGGACACCACTCCCAGCACCGGATCCCAAGGTGACGACGAGCGCCCGTGGTCGATGTCGACCTCGAATTCGGTGACCGTGATGTACATCGCCCAAGCGGCCTGCCCGAGAACGAGGCAGAGCAAGGTGATCGGTAACGCCCCTTCTCCCCGGGACGAGCCTGCGCCGGCGCTGTGGTGCATGGTCCCCCACTCGTCGAACAGCCGCGACAGTCGACGTCCTGACCGAACTCGCCCCCCGGCATCCTCCCGTGCAGGCGAGGCGGTCGAGGACTTGGCGACACAGTAGCGTCGAGGACTTGCCCACGGGACCGCATCGGGTGAGGGCAATCGGAAGGAGCAACCGGGCCGCCAGGACGATCGGCACGCCGACTCACGCTCGGACAATTCCAGGTGACGTCTGACAATTCACACTTTCCAGTGAAGATACGAATCGTTCGGCCGGGCAGGCGGAGCCTCCGACATCATGGGGACACCGCCACCGGCACGGCGGCGGACGACCGCGCGATTCCCTCCGCTGTCGCATATTTCCGGACGAAGAGAAGGAAACATGAACCATCCTCAGGCGGCACTGAGCCGGGTCGACGTCGTCTTCGCGCTGTTCGACGCCAACGGCTCCGGTGAGATCGACGCGAGCGACTTCGAGGCCATGGCCCGCCGGGTGGTCGAGGCGGCGCCGCAGTCCGACGCGGCCGCGAAGGACGCGATGACCGCGGCGTTCCACCGCTACTGGAAGACCCTCGCCGAGGAGCTGGACGACGACCGCAACGGCCGCGTCAACCGGGACGAGTTCGAGGACATCGTGCTGTCGCCCGAGCAGTTCGAACCCACCGTCGACGAGTTCGCCCGCTCGTTGGCCCGGTTGGGCGACCCGGACGGCGACGGCCTGATCGAGCGGGAGGTGTTCACCGCGCTGATGACCGCCATCGGGTTCGAGCGCCAGAACATCGACGCGCTCTTCGCCGCCCTGGAGCCGGACCGGGACGACCGGATCTCCGTGTCGGACTGGGTGGACAGCATCAAGGACTTCTACCGACCGGAAGCGGCCGGCATCCCGGGCGACCGCCTGGTGCCGAGCGCCGGATGACGGCGGAGGTCGGACTCGCCGTGGGTCGAGGCACGGGGCCTGAACTCGCGGACGTCTTCGAACGGGTGGTGGACCGGCTCGGCCGGGCGCACGGCGGCGCGCCGACGATCACCCGCTCACCCCGGGTCTACCACTCCTACCACTCGTTACGCGCGGAGGCCGGCGGGATCGCGGACCTGCGCCGGCTCACCGAGGACGACGCCGAGCACTACGAGCGGTTCTGCCGGACCCTGGCCAGGCGCGGCGCCGGCGCGGTGTTCCGCACGGCCGTCAACGCGCAGTCGCTGTACCTGGTCAGGCAGCGCCTGCGGGCGGTGAAGGTCGACGTGATCCCGACGCCCGGGTCCACGCCCGACGAGGCGCTGCTGCTCGTCCGGGACGAGGCCCAGGGCTTCTACACCGGCGAGAACCGGCACGCGCCGGGCGTGCTCACCCGCACGATGCGGTTCAGCCGCGAGGTCACCGACGACGTCATCGCGCACGCCTTGGCCCGAGCGCGGCAGCAGTGGCCGGACGGCGGCGCCGACCGGGTCGTCATGGCCTACAAGCACCACCTGCTCGACGGCGCCTTCGACGACTGGGTGCGCGCCGCGGCCGAACGCCACGGGGTGCGGATCGAGCTGAGCCAACCCGACACCGTGAACCGCAACCTGATCCAGGACGGGTTGCCGAGGCGGGCGGTCGTCGTGGCGGGCAACGAGTGGGGCGACATCATGCACGTCGTCCTGCTGGACCGCTACGGCGGGCAGAAGCAGGAGAACCGCTGCACCGAGAACGTCTACCTGCACCCCGAGCTGCACGGGCTGGTGGAGTACCAGACCGTGCACGGCTCCGCCGACGACCTGGCCGGTCGCGACACCGTCAACCCGACGGCCACCGTGCGGGCCGCGGCGGCCGTCGTCGAACGGCACTGCGACGGCGCGGGCGCGATCGAGTCGACGGAACGGGCCCTCGCCGCCGTGACCGCCCGCGGCGTGCTCACCCCCGACCTCGGCGGGCGGCACTCGACCACGGCCGTGGTCGACGCGCTGCTCGCCGAACTGCCCGACCGGCGCGTCGGGCGGTCGGCGAGGCTGGAGGCGGGTTCGTGACCCGGACGGCACTGGTCGTCGTGGACCTGCAGAACGACTTCTGCACCGGACCGGTCGCCACGGCCAGGTACCCCGGGGATCCCGCACACCTGGACGCCGTGACGACCAACGCCGCACGCGCGGTCGACCTGGCGCGAGACCGCGGCACGGAGGTGGTGTTCGTCCGCTTCGTCGGCGACGCGGAGCACCAGGGCCCGAGTTGGCGCCGCCGCAATGAACGCGCCGGTCGGACGCCGACCTGCCGTGAAGGCACCTGGGGTGCGGAGTTCTGCAAGGTCGCCCCGGCGCCCGGCGAGTTCGTGGTCACCAAGCACGCGTGCTTCGACGCGTTCCTGACCCCCGGCTTCGAGCAGCACCTGCGGCGGCGCGGCATCGAGCACCTGGTGTTCGCCGGCGTCTACGCGGACGTGTGCGTGGACTCGACCGCCCGCACCGCCTTCCAGAAGGGCTGGCACATCACGCTCCTGGTCGACTGCACCACCAGCCTGCGGCAGCGCGACGAGGACACCGCGCGGTTCATGGCCGACCTGTACGGGGCCCGCACCAACACCCACGACCGTCCCGACACGTGGTGCGATCCCCTCGGGCGAGAGGACGGGCGGTGCTCGGCGACGGCGTCGCGCTGACCGCGCTCATGATCGCGGCAGCCCGCGCGATCGAGACCCACCGCCCGGACTCCTTGGCCCGCGACGACTACGCCGAGCACTTCGTGCGGGCCGCACCGGCGTCCGCGAACTGGCCCGTGCGCCCGCGCGACGTGCCGGACGGCGAGGCGAACCCCCTGTGGGGCAGGCTCGGCCGCTACTTCGGGCTGCGCACCAGGGTGCTGGACGACGTCGTGCTCGCCGCGGGCAACCGCCAGGCCGTGCTGCTCGGCGCGGGCCTGGACACCAGGGCGTTCCGCCTCGACTGGCCGCCGGACTCCGTCGTCTTCGAACTCGACCAGGCCCCGGTGCTGGCCTTCAAACAACAAGTGCTGGACAGCCTGGGCGCACAGCCGCGTGTCACCCGCCGGCCGGTGGTCGCGGACCTGCGCGACGACTGGGCGCGGCTGCTGCCCGGCTTCCGACCGGACGAACCCACGACCTGGCTGGCCGAAGGCCTGCTGCTGTACCTGCCCGGCGACGCTGAACGCCGCCTGATCGACACCGTGGACCGGCTGTCCGCACCCGGCAGCACCCTGGCCTACGAGGTCAAGCTGGTCCGGGAACACCCCGCGGTCCGCCGCAACCCCGTCTACACCTCGACCAAGGCCCAGACCGGCATCGACCTGCTCGCCCTGTTCGACGACGACCCCCGCCCCGACTCGGCCGCCACCCTCGCCGCCCGCGGCTGGACCACCCACGTCCACACCCCGTTCGACTTCACCCACCGGCACGGCCGCGGACCACTCCCCGAACCCCACGACACCCTGGCCGCCAACCGCTGGATCACCGCCACCAAGACCTGACCCCGCGGCCACCGGCCTTCACCGTCGACTACGCCGTCACGCTCACGCGGGTCAGTCGGTGCAGCGTCCACCTCCACATCGGCGACGCCGGCCGTGCACTGTCGGCGACCGTGCCGCGGCGTCAGGTTCCTGATAGGGCCATGACGCCGATGGATCGGGTGAACCCGCCGTTGCCCCCCTCCAACCGGGCGGAGGACGGCGTTAGCGTCCTTCTGGAGCAGTTGTCGATTTCGCGAGGAGGTCGGCCGCACAGCCATCGAACAGCGGGCGCGGTCGACGAACCAGGATCTCGTTCAGCAGGGAAGGGATGTGCGACATGCTGCTTTCCAGGCTCGTCGGAGCCGCTGTGCTCACGGCGAGCGCCATGCTGCCGATCGTCGGAGTCGCGACCGCGCAGGACGACCGCGACTGCGCGGACTTCAGCAACCAGGCCGAAGCACAGCGGTTCTTCGATTCCGCCGCGACCAACTACCACCGGCTCGACGCGGACAACGACGGCATCGCTTGCGAACAGCTCCCGGCGCCCAGCCATGTCCCGGCAACCCGTCGGACCCAAGCGCCCGAGCCGCCCGTCGGCCCGATCGACACGGGTGACGGCTCCACCGTGAAGGACCCGACCGCTGACGACTCGGGCACCGTGCCACTCCTCCTCGGGCTGGCCGGGCTCGGCGCCGTCTCCGGCACCGCTGTCGTGGCTCGGCGTGCGCGCAGGAGCAGTTAGAGCATGCGCGACCGCTCACGCCGCCATCCCCGCCGGAGCGCGAGAGCTCGACTGGCGGGGATGGCGGCCGCGGTGGGCCTGGGTGTTCTGACGGGCATCGACCACCCGGCCGACGACGTCCACGCGGTCGGCACGACCCCCGCCGCGGCGGCGCACCAACCGGCCGGAACGGACTTCGCACCCGCACCGGGCACACCGCCGGACCCACCGTCGACAGGGGCGCTCGGCGCATCCCGACCGACGCGGCTGACCATCCCGGCGATCGGCGTCGACACCGCCGGTCTGATCGACCTCGGGCTGCGCGCCGACCACACCATGGAAGTCCCGGCCGACGCGGAAACCGTGGGCTGGTACACCAATTCGCCGACTCCGGGGGAGAACGGGCCCGCGCTGCTCGCCGCGCACGTCGATTGGCAGGGGCGGCTGGGGGTCTTCCACGACCTGCGCAAGCTGGAACCCGGCGACCAGGTGACCGTGCAACGGGCCGACGGCTCGGCCGCGTCGTTCACGGTCCAACGGGTCGAGCAGCACCCGAAGGACCGTTTCCCCACCCAAGCGGTGTTCGGCCACGTCGAGAGCCCCGAGCTGCGGCTCGTCACCTGCGGCGGCCAGTTCGACCGGCAGGCGGGCAGCTACCGGGACAACATCGTGGTCTACGCCCGGCTGACGGGAAGCCCGCATCGCGCCGGATCCTCCGGGTGAGGTCCCGCCGGCAGCGCGGAGGACCTGATCCCCACCCCGGTTGACGCGGTCTACCTGGTGGTCCGCGAACGCGCATAGGCCGATCGGGCGTTTTAGCACGCAAACGGTGATCGTCGCGGTCGGACCGCGCCTAGTGTGCGGCAATGATCACCGGTGAGGGACGTGCCGGGCCATTCCCCCACGGGACGGAGGAGTGGCGGGTGCGGCTTCGGTGCCGCGGACGCCGCGGCGTGGTGGGCGCGGGTGTGCTGCTGGACAGCGAGCACGTGCTGACGTGCGCCCACGTCGCGCTGGCCGCCGAGGACCTCACCGTCGAGCTGGTCGGCCTGCCGGAGATGCCCGTGAGCGCCGCTCACATCGTGGAGCACGTCGAGCCGCAGCACGAGCGCGGCGACGTGGCGCTGCTGCGCCTCGCGACGCCGCAGCCGGGCGTGCGCCCGGCGACGTTGCACAAGGTCGCCATGACCTGGAACAGGTCCGTGCACGCCCAGGGCTATCCGGGTGGCCTGGAGGAGGTCGGCGCCTGGGCGACTATGACGCTCTCGGGTATGGCGGGCGCCGAGTGGCAGCAGATGAACAGCAACGGCGGGCACCGGGTGCAGCGCGGGTTCAGCGGCGCCGGGGTGGCCGACGACGCGAGCGGGCACGTGCTCGGGATCGTGGTCAGCGAGTACAACGCCGAGGGCGCCGGGCTGTCGTGGATGATCCCGGTCGCGGCGGTGGAGGCGCACCTGCCCGTGCTGTCGCGCTGGGTGCTCGGCGACGACGGGATCGACGAGCGGTTCAAGAAGCGCGCGGCGCACTACAACGGCAGGGTGCGAGAGCTGATGGACTGGCTCTCGCGCCGGCAGGACGGCGGCGCGGTGCTGATCATCGTCGGCGAGGACCTGGAGCACCTGCAGGACGCGGTCTCGTTCTCCGCGGTGGGCGAGTCGCCCGCACCCGACCTCGCGATCAACGTCGAGGGCCTGACCACCGAGGAGGTCTCGCGCCGGGTCCTCGACCGGGCCGGCCTGGTCAGCCGCGGTTCCAGCACCGAGCGCGTGCGGGAGGGCACCCCGCCGATGACGGTGGTGATCGACGGCGTCGACGCCGCGCGCGACCCCCGGTCGCTGCTGCAGGACATCGGCGGGCCGATGGTGGCGAGCGGGGCGCGGCTGGTGCTGGGCTTCCGCGACGGCGACGCCGCGGACGTGGTCGCCGCACGTGAGCTGGCCCGGGCCGCGGTCGTGACGCGGCTGGACGGGCTGGTCGAGCGGGTGACCGCGCTGATGCGGGAGGACCCCGACACCGCGGCCACCAAGCTGCGGCTCGGGCTGAGCGCGTTGCGCCGCGCCGCCGCGGCGGACTGGCGGCTGGTCGAGGGGAAGCTGCCGCGGTTCGACCGGGCGATCACGCGGGCCGAGCGCGAGCGCGCGGCGCTGCGGCGCGTGCGGGCGGAGGTGTCGGTGCTGCGTGGGAGGCTCGCGTCGGCGCAGGCGCGTGCCGCCGCGGCGGGGTTCGCCGAGGACCTCGACCTCGACCGGCACCGCCGCAGGGCGCACGCGGCGCTGGAGGCCGAACCCCTCGACCTGGCGGTGGCGCTGCGGGCCGTGCAGGCCTGCGAGGAAGCGGTGCGGCGGCGGTTGGGGAGAGGGGATCAGGCATGACGGCGTGCACCCACTGCGGTGGGACCGTTGACGACACCGGGTTCTGCGTCGACTGCGGCGAACCCGCGGTGGTGCGCGGCAGCTCCACCCGGGCGGCGGGCCGGACGTCGAGCGCCACGCCGAGCAGCCGCCGTTCGCACACCGGCGACCCGATGTCGTTGCCCGTCTTCGACTTCAAGGACCCGACCAGCCGGATCATCACCGATCCGCGCGTGCCGGTGCGCACCCGCCTGTGCCCCAACGACCAGTGCCCCGACCGGACCGCGCTGCCCCAGCGCGACTCGGGGTTCTGCCTGGCCTGCGGCACGCCGTTCTCGTTCCTGCCCAGCCTGGAGCCCGGTGCGCTGGTGGCCGACCAGTACCGCGTGGTCGGGTGCTTCGCGCGCGGCGGCCTCGGCTGGATCTACCTGGCCAGGGACACGCACCTGGACGACAACCCGGTGGTGCTCAAGGGGCTCATCGACGTCGCCGACCTGGAGATCTCGACCAAGGAACGCCAAGCGCTGACGCTGCTGGACCACCCGAACGTGGTGCGGATCTACAACTTCGTCAGCCACCCGGACGCGCACACCGGCGAGGACCGCGCGTACATCGTGATGGAGTACGTGGACGGGCTGGTGCTCGAAGAGGTCGCCGAGATGTCGGCGCGCGGCTTGGTGCCGCTGGGCGAGCCGCTGCGCACCGAGCACGTCCTCAGCGCCGGGCTGCAACTGCTGGCCGCGTTCGACTACCTGCACGAGCGCGGTTTCCTCTACTGCGACCTCAAGCCGGACAACGTGATCATCCGCTCCGGCAAGGTCGGCGAGCGCGGCAACCGGGTGAAGCTCATCGACCTCGGCGCGGTGCGCCGGATCGGCGACCGGAGCAGCAAGATCGTCGGCACCCGGCCGTACCAGGTGGACGAGCGGGAGATCGCCGAGCGCGGTCTGACCGTGCGGTCCGACCTGCACACGCTCGGGGTGATGCTGCGCAGGCTCGACTACGCGACCACCGACCACGACGAGCCCGAGCGCTCGCACCTCGCGGTGGGGCTGAACTCGTTCCAGCGCGCCTACGAACGGGCCATGCACCCCGACCCGGACCAGCGCTACGGCTCGGCGGCGGAGATGGCCGACCAGCTGCGCGGCGTGCTGCGCGAGGTGGCGTCGTTGCGCGACCGGACGCCGCGCCCGGAGCCGTCCGCGGTGTTCGTGCACACGACGACGCTGCTGGACGCCGGGCTCGGTGCGGTGCCGGCGCTGGCCACGTGGACCGGGCGCGCGGTCGACCTGCTCACCGAGAGCGCGCTGTCCGACGGCAGGCCGGCCGCCGACGTGGTCGCGGTCGGGTTGCCGGTGCCGCGCGCCACCGCCGACGACCCGGCCGCCGACGTGCTCGCCGCCGCCGACACCGAGGACCCCCGGCGCCTGATCGCGCGGCTGGACAGCGACAACGTGACCTCGCCGGAGACCGCGCTCGTGCGGTGCAGGGCGGCGCTGGCCGCGAACGACGTCGCCGCGGCCCGGGAGAGCCTGGTGCCGGCCCGCGGCCTGCTGGGCAACGACTGGCGGGTGAGGTGGCACGAGGGCCTGATCGAGCTGGCGAGCGAGGACATCGGCGCGGCGCGGCAGGCGTTCGACGGCGTGTACTCGTGGCTGCCGGGTGAGGACGCGCCCAAGCTCGCGCTGGCGTACTGCGCGGAGCACGAAGGCGACCTCGACCGCGCCGAGGCCCTGTACGAGGCGGTGTGGCGGCGCGACCGGTCGGTGGTGAGCGCGGTGTTCGGGCTGGCCAGGGTGCGGCTCGCGCGCGGCGACCGGGGTGGTGCGGTGGCGTTGCTGGACGAGACGCCGCAGGCGTCGCGGTACTTCGACGCGGCGCGCATCGCGGCGGTCCGCGTGCTCAGCGGCGGCATCCGGACCGAGGGCGGGCTCCTCGCGCCGACCGACGCGGATCTCGCCGCCGCCACCGCCCGGCTGCGCGAGCTCTACCTCGACGGCGGTGCGCCCGCGGGCGAGTCGCGCGTGCGGCTGGAGACCGTGGTGCGGGAGGCGGCGCTCGCCGTCTCGCTGTCCGCCGGGGCCGACACCACGCGGTTGCGGCTGCTGGTCGAGCACTCGTACCGCGCGCTGGCCCGGCAGGCCACCAACCGCGCGGACCGCTCGTCCCTGGTCGACCGCGCGAACCACCACCGGCCGATCACCAGCCGCTGAGAGGAAGCCATGGAGCCCGGTTTTTCGCTGTCGGTGAGCCAGAACCCCTACCTGGCCACGGAGGAGGGCGAGATGGACGCGGTGCTGACCGTGTCCGGTCAGGGCGTGGTCGGTGGCGCGGCCGCGCCGGAGGTGGCGCAGGTGATCGCCATCGACTGCTCCGGCTCGATGTCCTACCCGCAGAAGAAGATGGCGTCCGCGCAACGGGCGACGAGCGCGGCGATCGACGCGTTGCGCGACGGGGCGCTGTTCGCGGTGATCGAGGGCACGCAGGCCGCCCGGGTCGTGTACCCGGCCGGGCCGCGGCTGGTCGCGGCGACCGCGGAGACCCGCCGTGCCGCCAAGAACGCCGTGCGACAGCTGAGAGCCGGTGGCGGCACGCGCATGGGCGAGTGGCTGGAGCTGGCGCGCGGCCTGCTGTCCGGGCACCCGACCGCGGTGCGGCACGTCATCATGCTCACCGACGGGCAGAACAACCCCGGCGACTCGAAGCTCGACCAGGAGCTCGTGGCGTGCTCCCGGGTCTTCACCTGTGACGCGCGCGGCGTCGGCGCGGACTGGGACAAGCGCGAGCTGCTGCGGATCGCCGAGGCGCTGCACGGCACCGCGGACGCCGTGCGGCAGCCGGAGGACCTGGTCGCCGACTTCGAGGTGATGACCAGGACGGCGATGGAGAAGGTGATCCCCGAGGCGCGGCTCGTGGTGACGACGACGGTCCGCTCGTCGGTCGACGTCCTGCGGCAGACGTTCCCGACCGAGGCCTCGATGGCGGGCGATCCGCTGGCCGAGCGCAAGACCGCGTTCCTGACCGGCTCGTGGGGCGCCGAGACCCGCGAGTACTTCCTGCGGCTCTCGGTGTCGTCGGCCGGGGCGAGGCTGAACCACGACGTGCGGGTGGCGCGGGTCGACCTGGAGGTGCGCAAGCCGGGTTCGACGGAGTTCGAGCGGGCGTGCGACCCGGCCGTCGTGGTGGCGCAGTGGACCAACGACCTGAAGCTGTCCAGCGTGATCGACCCGAAGGTCGCGCACGTGACGCGGCAGACCGAGCTGGGCCAGGCGGTGCTGGCGGGCTGCGACGCGCACGACGTGGGCGACCTGGACGGGGCGGCCCGGCACTGGGGACGTGCGGTGGCGCTGGCGACCTCGCTGAACAACGAGAAGGTGCTGGGCCGGTTGCTGCGGCTGGTCGACGTGGTCGGCGACCCGGCCGACGAGAACGTGCGGATCCGGTCGGGGCTCAGGCCCGAAGAGCTGTTGTACACGGGGATGAGCTCGGTGATGTCGAGCATGAGCCCTTCGGTCGAGCCTGCCGCGGTCGCCGAAGACCCCGCCGCGGCGGCCCTCCCTGACCTCGTCTGCCCGAAGTGCGCGCAGCGGTGGGAAGGCAGGTACAAGTTCTGCGGCGCGTGCGGCGAACCGCTGGCCGGATGACCCCGGGGGGGTGCTCTCCAGACCGTCGGCTAGTCGATGTAGGCGATCGGTGGCAGCGGGAGCACCGGGCCCGGTTCGAGCCCCGCCGCCCGCACGTGCTCGCCGAACCACTTCTCGTGCGAGGCCCGCAGCGAGCCGTCCGCGCGCATCGCGGCGATCACGCCGTTGACGAACCGGACCAGGTCCTGGTGCTTGGCGCTGATCGCGACGCCCGCGGTGCCGCCGCCCTGGCCCGGCAGGTCGGTCAGCTCGGTGCCGGGATCCTGCAGCTGAAGACCTTGCAGGATCGGGAAGTCGGTGTAGACGGCGTCCACGAGGCCGCGTTGCAGCAGCATGAGGCACTCGCTGGAATCGGGGGTGGACACCGGCTTGACACCGGTGGTCCGCTGCGACTCGAGCAGGTCGACGATGCTCGTGGTGGCCGACGCGGCGCACACCTTCCGGTCGCGCAGCTCGTCCAGCGAGTCGCGCGCCTCGGCGCCCCGGCGGGTCAGCAGGCCCGCGTTCGTGGTGAGGTAGGGCGTCGAGTAGACGACGTCGTGGTTGTAGACGCGGTCGCAGGTCATCGTCACGTCGGCGACGACCATGTCGACGACCGGGACCTCCTCCAACGCCTGGTCGGCTTCCCTCACGGCGTTGTTCTTGTCGGTGTCGAGCGCCAGCAGCCTGCTGCCGGTGGGCATGGTGACCAGGCGCAGCATCGGGTCGTTGCGCTGGAGCGGACGGCCGAACAGCTCGGTCGCGATCCGGTTGATCAGGTCGATCTCGAAGCCCTCCATCTCCCCCGTCACCTGGTCGCGGCGGCTGAGGAGCGGGGTGGTCTGGCTGACGCCGACGTCCAGGCCGTGCTCGCGGATCTCCGCGAGCGTCCCGCCGTCGAGCACGCTCGTGCCGTCGCCGAGGCCACCCGCGGGGTTGAGCGTGCGCGCCGGGTCGTACTTCGCCCTGCCCTCCGGCGTCGTGCACTCCGCCGGCAGCGAGGCCGGCTGCCCGGGGTCGCGGTAGCCGTTGGGCAGCACGGGTTCGGCCGTCCGCTCGGCCGGTTGGGCGGGCTGGGCCGCGCAGCCCGCGAGCAGCAGGAGTGCCAGCAGCAAGCGCTTCATCGGTAGTACTCCGCGATCCGGGGCCGGAGCCCGGCCAGTGCCGCGATGGCCGCTCCCGCCATCAGCAGGGCGAAGACGACGTCCAGTCCGCTGATCCACGCGCGCGCTTCGGCGGTGGAGCGGGCGGAGGCGTTGGTGTAGGTGGAGATCGCCGCGGTGAGGTGCTCGTCCACCAGTTCGGCGGTCGACTTGCCCCGCTCGGGCGGCGTCACGAGCGCCACGGTCTCCGGGTAGGTCAGCCGCGAGTCGGTGGTGACCAGCGTGGCGTCCGCCTCGGTCCACTTCCGCGTCGCGTCGGCCGCCTGGTCGATGTGCTCCCGGTCGGTGGCCGATTCCGCCGCCCGCGCGATGAGCCCGGCGATGTCGGCGAGGTCCTTCCGCAACGCCTCCTTGTCGCCGACCGAGGGGTAGATCAGCAGTCGGGCCTCGTTGCCGTCCGCGGACCGGCCGACGTTGCGCGCCTCCGCGAGCGGCGCGACCACCTCCTCCCGGTTCCGGATGCTGTCCTCGGCGTGGCCGCTGGAGATCAGCAGCGGGACCGAGGTGACCAGGAGCGCGGCGCCGGTGAGCCCCGCGGCGACGATGAGGCCGGTGTTGTAGCGGCGCTTGGTGCGCCGGAAGAGGAACCTGTTCGACCAGTGCAGGACGCCCAGCACGGAGAACCCGAGCAGCCAGACGAGCCAGGACTGGCCGGTGGCGTCCTGCTGGGCCTCGGTGAGGTTCTCGATCTGCTCGCGGTGCAGGGCCGCCGCGTCTTCGAGGATCTTGCCGCGCGCCAGGAAGCTCGCCTGGTTCAGGTAGGAGGTGGCGACCGGGTGGCCCTCGCGGCCCGCGCTCCAGCCGCTCTCCACGAGCTGCACGTACTGCGGCACCAGGTCGGTGATGCGCTGGATGCGCTCGGCCGCGCTCCCACCGCCATCGCGCTCTGCCGCCGCGCGCAACGCGTCGAGTGCGTCGAAGACGTTCTCGCGCACCTTGTGCTGCAACTGCGGCGAGCGCTGCTGGTCGACCAGCAGCGCGTCGAGCGAGGTGGCGTCGGCGTCGGCGAACGCGCGGTAGACGTCGAGGGCCGCGGACGTGAGCACGCCGCGCCTCTCCACCGCGTCGTCCAGCATGTCCTGCCGGTCCTGCAGGACCAACCAGCCGATCAGCCCGAGCAGCAGCGCCGACGCGGACGTCAGCGCGGCGACCATGGTCAGCTTGCCTTCGGTGCGCCGGAGATAGGCGCGCAACTCCTTGCGCACGCTCGTTCGACACCTCCGCCCTCGATCGGCGCCGAGTGAATCACCCGGCGCCGTCCGGTGTCGGCGGAATCGGTGAAGTGCACACGTTCGGCCCCACCGCCGCGCTGCACGCCTGGAACGCCGTGAGGCCGAGGGTCACGTCCGGGCGGGCGTCCCCGAAGGAGGGCGGGCCGAGGTCGTCCTCCTTCGGGGATCGGCGTCACCGTTGGCGCGCATCGCGTTGCACGCGATCCGACGATCGCGGTCGCCGGCGCGGTGTCGGGGTCACCACCAGGCGGTGGAGTTGCCCGCGGTGCAGGTGCCGTGCGGGTCGACCACGTAGCACGCCCGGAAGGCGCGGTTCGGGCTCGAACTCGTGGGGTAGGCCTGCGTGTAGTTGCGGCTGCCCGCGGTGTAGGTCGAGAAGTCGTCCGCGACCCGGTCCCCGTTCAGGTCGACCTCGAAGCGGATGAACTCCGGGCCGGTGTAGTTGAGGATCCGCCCCCAGCCGTACTGCGCGCCGCCACAGTTGCCGTAGCGCACCTGGACCAGCCGGTTGTCGACCGTGCGCTCCACCGCCGTGAGCGGGTTCGCGCACGTCGCCGGGTCGCTCCACCACGGAGCGGCGGCGCCGGCGGCAGATGCGGATGCGGTGGTGGCGGCGATCAGCGCCGCGGTCATGGCGGCGGTCGTCAGGGCAGCCGCCACCTTCGTCGTCTTCGTCATCGTTCCCCCTGTTGCCAGTTCGACGGGGGCGGTCGGCGCTGCGCCTGGATCTGCGGTCGTGCCCGGGCTTCCGCCCACGTCGGCCGTGGTGTCGTCGCTCCCCACCGAGACGAACACCTCACCGCCCGTCCTCATGGTCGCACCACTGGTGGAGTATCGGCATCATCTCGTTCGGGTGAATACGCGCCTCACGATCACACAGCGCTACCCACTCCGGTCCCAGCCCCGGTCACGCCTCTTCCCGGAAGCCGCAGGTCCGGCGTTCGTTGCCGAACCCCGAGTCCCCGGGCGCGCGAGCACCACCTGTCGAATTCGCGGTATCCCCGCCCGCCCCGGCCGCATCTCCCCTGTGTCGGTTACACCGGTTGAAGGGGGAGAAGCTGATGCACAGATCCACACGGCGGCGCTTGACCGCCGCACTGGGCGGGGCGGTGGTCCTGGTGCTGGCGACCGCGGGCACCGCGCTCGCGGAGCCGGATCCGGACGGGAAGACCTTGGACGCGAAGCCGACGGGCACCGCGCCCTCCGGCACCTCGGCGGAGGGCGGGCCCGTGCCGGGCGGCTTCACGTCCTGGGGCGAGTTGCGCGCCATGCAGCAGAAGCTGAACGACGCCGCGGACCGCATCACGGCCGCGGACGACGACGGGCTGGCAGGCGTCGTCGCCGCGCCGGAGAACCGCGAACTGCGGGTGTACTGGGCGGGCAAGCCCTCGCCCGCCGTCGCGGACCTGCTGGCCGACGTGAACCGGGCGGTGCCGGTCAAGGTGCTGCCCGCCGCGCACAGCCACCGGTCGTTGCGGGCGGAGGCGGCCCGGCTCGTCCGGCAGCCCGGCGTCACGTCCGCCGCGCCGAAGGTCGACGGCAGCGGTCTGGTGCTCGGCGTCCGGGACCCGGCCGGCGCGCAGGCGCTGTCCGCCTCGGTCCCGCTCGACCAGGTCGCGTCGGCGCCCGAGCCGATGGCCTCGCGCGGCAACGACTCGCCGCCCTACTGGGGTGGCGCGCGTTGGAACGGCTGTTCCACCGGGTTCGCGGTGTGGCACGCCGGCGTCACGAAGATGCTGTCCGCCGGTCACTGCGGGGCCAACGGCCAAGGCGCGTACGACGGCGGTGGCGACTACATGGGGCCGATCGAAGGCGACGACAACGCCTACGACCGGTTGCTGATCAACACCTGGTCGTCGGGCCGGACCTACGACGGCGGCGTGGGCGTCAACGAGTTCTCCAAGCCCACGGCCGGCGCGGCGCGCAGCTACGTCGGGAACTGGGTGTGCGACTCCGGCGCCTACTCCGGCGCGCTGTGCGGCATCCAGGTGAAGTACACCAACGTCACCATCAACATCGGCTACCTCGTCTACCAGACGGTGTGGGCGGAGCAGGTCGACCACGTCGCGCCGGTGGGCAACGGCGACAGCGGCGGCCCGGTCTTCGACCTCACGTCGGACCACCTCCGGACGATCGCCAAGGGCACCAACACGGCGATCGACCTGTCCACGCAGGCGCCGTGCCGCGGTGTCCCGGAGGGCCCGAGCCGCCGGTGCGCGTGGCGGTTCTTCTACGTCGACGTCGTCAACTCGCTCAACGCGTACGGCGCGACCATCGTGACCGGGTGATCGCGCGCGATGGCGCCGGCGTCCCGTTCAGGCGCCGGCGCCATCACATCTCGACCGGAGCAGTGAGTGCCCTCAGTCCTCCAGCAGCGCGGCGATCGACGGGATGCGCCGGATCCTGGCCAGGCACCGCCTGCGGGTGGGGCCGATGGACCCGCGCGGGATGCCGAGGCTCTCCACGATGGTGTCGTAGGGCGTCGGCGGGTCGGAGAAGAGCAGCGAGAGGAGTTCGCGGTCGCGCGCCGGCAGCAGGGTGAGCGCCTCGCGCAGGGCTTCGTGCCGCTCCGCGTCGAGCAGGGACACGTCCGCGGCGGGCTCGGCCTCGTCCACCGGCTCGTCGGCGGTCGGCGTGTGGCGGTCCCTGGTCCGCATCAACCGGTAGCACTCCCTCCTGGTCGTGGTGGCGAGCCAGCCGGGCAGCGCCGCGGGCTCGCGAATGCTTCTCAGGTTCAGCACGAGGCGCAGCCACACGGTGGCCGCGACGTCGTCGGCGTCCACGCCCCTGATCCCGCTGCGCAGGCACACGCTCCGGACCAGCGGTGTGTAACCGCGCACGATCTCCCGCCAGGCCGAGTCCCAACCGCGCGCGGCGTGGTCCAGCAGCAGCGAGTCCGATGTGTTGTGCCCCATGTCAGGCCCCCTTTTTCGTGTGCCGGGTTCGTCGGTTCACGATTTCGGGTCGTCCTGCTCGGAGACCTTGCGGCGACCTTGCGGACGGACAACCATCGATCGATGTGGAATTCCGGTTGTTCGGTGAGGTGAGGTTGCTCGCGGGCGACCGGCCGCTGGACGTCGGAACCCCGCGGCAGCAGGCCGTGCTGGCCGCGCTCCTGGTGGACGCCGGCCGTCCGGTCGGCATCGAGACCCTCATCGACCGGGTCTGGGACGACCAGCCGCCCGTGGAGGCGCGCAACGTCCTGTACTCCCACCTCAGCCGCATCCGGCGGCTGCTGGCCACCGCGACCGAGCGCACCGGCGTCCGGGCCCGGCTGGAGCGCCGCAGCGCCGGGTACGTGCTCGACGTCGAGCCCGACCTCGTGGACCTGCACCGGTTCAGCCGGCTCACGGCGGGCGGCCAGGTCGAGGACGCGGCCCGCGCGGCGGCGTTGGGGGAGGCGCTGGGCCTGTGGCGCGGCCCGCCGCTGGCCGGGATCTCCGGCGACTGGGTCGACCGGGTCCGCGACAGCTGGCGGCGGCGCAGGCTCGACGCGGTGACCCGGTGGGCCGAGGTGCAGCTCCGGCTCGGGCGTCCTGACGCGGTGATCGCCGCGCTGCCCGACGTCCTGGCGGAGCACCCCCTCTCCGAGCCCCTGGAAGCGGTGTTCATGCGGGCGCTGCACGCCGTCGGGCGGGACGCGGAGGCGATCGAGCGCTTCGCCCTCATCCGGGCCAGGCTCGCCGACGAGCTGGGCGCCGATCCCGGCGCCGAGCTCCGCGCCCTGCACGCCGCCATCCTCCGCGGCGAGCTGCCGCCGTCCGACCGGGGCGGTTCGCCGGCGACGCCCGCTCAACTACCGCCCGACCTGCCCGGCTTCGCGGGCCGCGAGGAGGAGCTGCGGCTGCTGGACGACCTGGCGGGCGGGAGTGCGACGGCGGTCCGGATCGTCGCCGTGTCTGGCACGGCGGGCGTGGGCAAGACCGCGCTGGTGGTGCACTGGGCGCACCGGGTGCGCGAGCGGTTCCCCGGCGGGCAGCTGTACGTGAACCTGCGCGGGTTCGACCCGACCGGGGCCCCGGTGACGCCCGCCGAGGCGGTGCGGCGGTTCCTGGACGCGTTCGAGGTGCCGCCGCAGCGGATCCCGGTCGGGTTCGAGGCGCAGGTCGGCCTGTGCCGCAGCCTGCTCGCGAACCGCCGGGTGCTGGTGGTGCTGGACAACGCGCGCGACGCCGAGCACGTGCGCCCGCTGCTGCCCGGGTCACCGGCCTGCCTCGTGCTGGTGACCAGCCGGGACCAGCTGACCGGGCTGGTGGCCGACGGGGCCCGGTACCTGACCGTCGACCTGCTCGGCGCGGACGAGGCGCGGCGGCTGCTGGCCGGGCGGCTCGGCGCCGGACGGGTCGCGGCCGAACCCCGGGCGGTGGACGAGATCGTCGCGCTGTGCGCCCGGCTGCCGTTGGCGCTCGCGGTGGTGGCGGCCCGCGCGACGACGCACCCGAAGTTCGGGCTGGCGGCGCTCGCTCGTGAGCTGCGCGCGGCGCGGGGTCGTCTCGACGAGTTCTCCGGCGCCGACCCGGCGACCGACCCCCGGGCCGTGTTCTCCTGGTCGTACCTCCAGCTCAGCCCCGACGCGGCCCGGCTCTTCCGGTTGACGGGCCTGCACCCCGGACCCGACCTCGGCACCCGTGCCGCGTCGAGCCTGGCCGGACTGCCGCCGCGCACGGTGCGCCGACTGCTGGCCGAGCTCTCCCACGCCCACCTCGTCACCGAGCACAGCCCGGGCCGCTACACCTGCCACGACCTGCTGCGCGCCTACGCCTCCGAGCAGGCGCAGGCCCTCGACGCGGAGGACGACCGGCGGGCCGCCGTCCGCCGAACGCTCGGCCACTACCTGCACACCGCGGACCAGGCGGACCTGCTGCTCGACCCGCGCCGGGAGGAACCGGCCCCGCTGACCGCGCTCCCGCCGGGCGTCACGCCCGAGCCGGTCGCCGACCGCACCGAGGCGCTGGCCTGGTTCGACGCCGAGCACCGCGTGCTCCTGGCCGCGATCCACCAGGAGCCCGAGTTCGACGCCGAGGTGTGGGAGCTGGTCCGGTCGACCCGGCGGTTCCTCGCGCACCAGGGCCACTGGCAGGACGAGATCGACGCGCTGACCGTGGCGCTGGCCGCCGCACGACGGCTCGGCGACCCGCTGAAGCAGGCCTTCGCGCACTGCTACCTCGGCTGCACCTACGTGTGGTTCGGCGAGTACGAGGACGCGTGCGCCGAACTGGACCTCGCGCTGCGCCTCTACCGCGGGGCGGGCGACCGCGTCGGCGAGGCCTACGTCCGGTTCTACCTCTCGTGGTCGCTCGAACGGCAGGAGCGCAACGCCGAGGCGCTGGCGAACGCGGAGCAGGCGCTGGCGCTGTTCCGGGCGGCGGGGCACCAGGCGGGGCAGGCCAAGGTGCTCAACGCCGTCGGGTGGTTCCACGCGCTGCTCGGTGACCACGCGACGGCCATCGAGCACTGCCGCAAGGCACTCGACCTGCAAACGGAGCTCGGCGACCAGCTCGGCGCCGGCCAGACCTGGCACAGCCTCGGCTACACCTACCACCAACTAGAGGACCACGCCCAGGCGGTGGCCTGCTACCAGGCCGCGGTGGAGCTGTTCCGGGCGTCCGGCTACCGGATCAACGAAGCGCACGTGCTGTCGTCGCTGGGCGACGCGCACCACGACGCGGGCGACGTCGACGCCGCCCACGACGCGTGGCAGCGATCCGCCGACATCGTCGACCAGCTCGGCCACCCCGCCGGGCACGACACGCGCGCCAAGCTCGCCAAGTCCACATCGGACAGTTGAGAGGCACAGCACGATGACCGAACCCTTCATCACCGCAGAAGAAGTCGAAGAGCTCTTCGCGAAGCTCGAATCGCTGGAGCTGAGCGACCCGCAGCGCGCCCTGCTGTCGGCCATCCTCAAGGTCGCCGGCGACGTCACCGAGGTGGCGGAGGAGGCGGAGGAGCGTCCCTTCAGCGACCAGTTCGCCACGTCGTTCACGCCGCACCACGCCGCCCTGGTCGTCGCGTACGCGGCGTCCTCGAGCCTGATCAGCCGGGCCGCGCCCCCCTGCCCGCCCGTCCCGCCGGGCTCGGCGACGCCGGCCCTGATCAGCAGGAGCACCACGCCGGGCAGCTCGCAGCCGTGACCGCGCCGACGGTCCTGGTGTCGATGCCGTTCATGCAGGCCGATCGACCGTCGATCCAGTTAGGACTGCTGAAGGCCATCGGGGAGGCGGCCGGCTTCCCGGTGCGCACCCTGCACGCGAACCTCGACTTCGCGGCGCGGATCGGACCGGACTACTACCGGTTGCTCGCCGATCACCGGGGCAGGCAGGTCGGCGACTGGCTGTTCTCCGTGGCGGCGTTCGGCTCCTCGGCGCCGGACGCCGACGGCGAGCTGCCCGAGGAGTTCGCCGACGAGCTGACCTACCTGGCGGAAGGGTCCGAGTCGGTGCGCGACCGGCTGTTGCGCACGCGCGAGCACGACGTGCCCGCGTACCTCGACGCGTTGGTCGACGGGTTCGACTGGCACCGCACGGGAGTCGTCGGCTTCAGCTCGACGTTCCAGCAGAACACCGCGTCGTTCGCGTTGGCCCGGCGGCTGAAGGAGCGCTACCCCGACCTCGTCACGGTGTTCGGCGGCGCGAACTTCGACGGTGAGATGGGCCTCGAACTCGTGCGCTCGGTGGACTGCGTCGACTACGCGGTCATCGGTGAGGGGGACCGGGCTTTCCCCCTGCTGCTGGCCGCGTTGGCGGCGGGAACCGACGTGGCCGGAATTCCCGGCGTCGCCCGCCGTGACGGCGACCGGGTGGCGGCCGCCACCCCGTCGCCACCACTCGACCGCCTGGACGACCTGCCCGCGCCGGACTACGGCGAGTTCTTCGAGCGGTCGGCCGCGCTGGGCCTGCCGACCACGCAGGTGTGGCTCCCGTTCGAGTCGGCGCGGGGCTGCTGGTGGGGAGCGAAGCACCACTGCACGTTCTGCGGCCTCAACGGCACGACGATGCGGTTCCGCGCCAAGTCGCCGCAACGGGTGCTGGACGAGCTGGTCGGGCAGTCGCGGCGTTACCGCGCGTTCCGCTTCGAGGCGGTCGACAACATCCTCGACCCGGCTTACCTGAAGGAGCTGTTCCCCGCGCTGGCCGACGGGCGCCACGACTTCCAGATCTTCTACGAGGTCAAGGCCAACCTCACCAAGGAGCAGCTCAAGGTCCTGGCGCGCGGCGGCGTCACGCACCTGCAGCCGGGGCTGGAGTCGCTCAGCTCGGACGTGCTGCGGCTGATGGACAAGGGCGTCCGGGCGGCGCAGAACGTCAACCTGCTGCGGTGGGCCCGGTACTACGGCATCGAGGTGGGCTGGAACATCCTGTGGGGCTTCCCCGGCGAGACCGAGGAGGACTACCTGGCCCAGGCGGCCGTCGTGCCGCACTTGGCCCACCTGCAACCGCCGGCGAGCGCGGCCGGGATCTGGCTCGAGCGCTTCAGCCCGCTCTACGCCCGACCCGACCGGTTCGGGCCGGCGCGCCACGCGGTCGAGCCCAGCTACCGACACGTGTACCCGGAGACCGTGGACCTCGCCCGGGTCGCCTACTTCTTCGACCACGAGTTCGCCGACGCCCTGCCGCCGTCCGCTTACGAGCCGTTGGCGAAGGCGGTGGCGGAGTGGTCGGCGGCGTGGTCGGGCAGCCGCCCGTCGCTCACGTTCCGGTCCACCCGCGGGTTCCTCCAGATCGACGACAGGCGGCAGCAGGGGCGTGACGGCACCTACACCTTCCACGACGCGCTCGCCGACATCTACCTCGCGTGCAGCGACCGTCCGACCACCGCTCCGGCCGTCCGCTCGGCGTTGGGCCTCGACCGGCCGGTGGCGGACGTCGAGGCCGCGTTCGCCCAGTTCGCGGAGCGCGGGCTCATGTTCCTGGACGGCCGCTTCGCGCTGTCCCTCGCGCTGCCGGCGACACCGGGCCGCTGACCGGTCGTCAGAGCCGGAACTCCGGTCGACCGGTCAGCGGCGGTCGGTCACGCGACGTTGAACGTGAAGAGGTTGCTGTAGTCGCTGTACCGTCCGTCGGCGTCGATCGCGTAGACGTCGAGATCGTGGTAGCCGCTGGTGGTCGGTGTCAGCGTGATCGTCGCGGTGCCGTCCGGGCCGGCCGGGACGTCGACGTACTCGCCCCAGTCGAGGGAGTAGCGGTAGGTCGAGACCTGGGTCCAGCCCGGCGGCGGGCTGAAGGTGAAGGTGCCCGCCACGCCCACGCCCCCGGTCGGTTCGCCGCTGTCGGTGTACACGTCGGAGTGCACACCCGGCCCCGGGAAGAAGTAATGGGTCCAGGTCGCCGCGCCGGACGTCCAGCCGTCGGCGCTGCGACTGCTCGCGGTGACGGTGTGGCCCCTCGGGTCATCGGCCCGGAAGGTGATCGTCGCCGTGCCGTCCGCGCCGGCCGCGATCACCTGCTGCTCCCCCGAATCGAGCCGGTAGACGAAGTCGACGGTGCGGTCGGCCAGGGCGGGCAGCGGCACGAACCGCAGGGTCACGTCCTGGTTCCACCGGGGTTCGTCGCCGACCAGGGTGATGGACGGGCTGCTGGCCGGGACGAACACGGAGTACTCGCTCGGCGCCGAGCGGTTGCCCGCGGCGTCGATCGACCACGCCGTGAGCTTCTGCGGGCCGGCGTTGGGCGGGACGAGGGTCGTCGTGGCCGTGCCGCCGAGGTGGTCCGCCCGGACCGCCTGGTCGCCGTCCAACGGGTCCGCGCAGATCAGCCGGCCCAGCTCCCCGTTGAAGCAGCCGGGCACCGGGATCGTGCTGCCCCACGTGTAGCCGAACCCGATCGTGTCGGCGTCACCGCGGGCGTCGAAGACGAACACGCCGTCCTCGCCCACGGGCGCCGTCGACGAACCGTCGTTCGGCGGGTAGTTCGGGGAGGTGATCGCGGGTGCGGGCGGTTTCACCCCGTCGGCGACGAAGTGGCAGGGTGTCGACCAGGCGGACAGGTCGGCGCCGTCACCGGCGCGTGCCTGCCAGGAGTAGGTCCTCCCGTCGGCGAGCCCCGGGAAGCCCGCGCTGCCCACCCGGGTGGTGCTCGCGAACTGCGAGGCCTTCTCGGTCCGCGCGGCCGGGTCGTCCTGCGGCCACAGGGCGAAGTCGACGGTCAGGGAGCTCGGGCTCTGGTCGCCCGGGTCGCCGTCGGCGGGCAGGGCCTCCAGCGTCACGAACGAGGTGCTCAGCTTCGGGTAGGGAGGCGTGGTGGCGCACGGCTTGCCGGAGTTGTAGCGGTGCTGGTCCACAATGGACGGAGCCTGGTTGTGCTGCACGCTCAGCGCGGCTTTGTAGTACCCGTACAACGTCCGACCGTAGGTGGTGTCGCGTTCGAGCGGCGCCGGCACGGCGACCTCCACCGTGATCCGGGACTCGTTGCGCGCCGACGCGTCCCGCACCGCGGCCGCGACGTCGAACGACGGGTAGGACAGGCACACCCCGGTCGCGGTGAAGTCGTCCAACCACCGCTCGCGCCTCGGCGCGTCCGCCCACGTGGGATCACCGGTGACCGGCGCGGTCTGCCACACCTCGATCGCGCGCTTGGCGCAGTCGGCCGTCGAGCTCTCCTGGAGGTAGAGCTTCGCGCCGAGGATCCGGGCGCCGGCGAACTGCGCGACGTCGAACGTCAGGTAGACCCGCGAGACGTGCAGTCGACCGTCCCGCGTCGAGGCGCCCAACGGCGCGTCCTGGTCCTGCCACGGGAACGCGGTGTGACGCTTCGCGGAGTCGGTGTAGGAAGCCAGCACCGGGTACGACCGCGTGGAGTGAGGCGCCGCCTCCGCGGTCGTGGCAACCATGCCCGATGCCACTATCGCGGTACCCAACAGCGCGGCCAGGGCTCTTCGTGGTAACAAGGTTCCCCCCTCGATCGGCCTGCGAGCTTCCTCGCGGCAAGGCCGAACGCCAATGCTGCCCCGCGCACGACCCGCCCGTCCGAGGTTCGGTCGCGGTTGTCCCTTTCGCTCCAAGGGGGTTACGGCGATCGGCGCACGGCGACAGCCGGGCGTGCCGCGGTCGTCAAAGCCGGGCAGGCCGCTCGGTCCGCGTTCGCTCGGGGCTGTCGGAGAGCTTGAGCCAGACGACGCCCGCGATGATCACGGTGAGCCAGAAGGCCTTGACCGGGGTCAGGGTCTCCCCGAAGAAGACGGGGCCGAGCAGTGCGGCTCCGACGGCGCCGATGCCGGCCCAGACGGCGTAGCCGATGCCTACGTCGATGGTGCGCAGGGCGAGGCTGAGGGCGAAGAGCGTCAGCAGGAAGAAGACGACCGCGACGAGCGACCAGGACAGCACGGTGAAGCCGTGGCTGCCTCCGACGGAGAGGGCGTATCCGACCTCGAAGGCCCCGGCGAGGAGGAGCACCAGCCATGCCCGTGCCCGGTCACGGCGCGCGGTGGCGGTTTCGTGGGTCATGTGAGGTCCTTCCTGACGATCGATTTCGAGGTGGCGTGGTGCGGGGCTGGTGTCGGTCATCAGGCTGCTCCGCTGAGTTGGAGGCCGACGACCCCGGCGATGACGGCGGCGATGCCGAGGAGCTTGCGCCAGTCGAGACGTTGTCCGAAGAAGAGGGCGCCGAGGACGACGATCCCGACGCCTGCGACGGAGGTCCAGATCGCGTAGCCGACGCCGACGTCGAAGGTCAGCAGCGCCAGGCTGAGGAGGTACGTGGCGATGCCGCCGCTGACCAGCGTGGCGACGGTCCAGGCAGGTCGGGTGAAGCCTCGGGCCTTGCCTGCGGCGACGGCGACGGCGATCTCGAAGACGACGGCGATGCCGAGGTAGAACCAGTGCATGGCGGGTGACCTTTCATCGAGGTGAGTCACGAGCAGGTGGTGACGTCGGAGCGGTGCAGCTGCCCGCCGAACGGAAGCCCTCAGGCTCGACATGGCGGACGCCGATCTCCACGAGGTCGGCAGTCAGGGCCCCGAACCGGGTCGAGTCCGGGCTCCCCGGCCGGGCCCTGGTCCAGGGCGTGCCGGGCGCCGGACGGAGTCCGACCACGCGTGGATCCGGGCATTCACGGTGACCTCCGGCTCCCCGGGCGCCCCTGCCGGGCGCGGCCCCGCAATCGTGAAACTTCACACCGGTGTCAACTGCAAGAATGGGAGGCGGCGGACAGCGTCAGGAGGTCTCATGCGCATCGGTGAGCTAGCGGATGCGAGCGGCGTCAGCACCCGGTCCCTGCGGTACTACGAGGAGCACGGGCTGATCCGCTCCGAGCGCACCCCCGGTGGGTGGCGCGACTTCGACGACTCCACGGTCGAGCGGGTCGTCCTGATCCAGCACCTGTTCGCCGCCGGCCTGGCCAGCGCCACCGTGAAGGAGCTGCTCCCCTGCCTGGAGGCCACGCCCGAAGAGCGCACCGGCGTCATGGAGCAGTTGCTCGCCCAGGAGGTCGAACGCCTCGAGGCCAAGCGGCGCGACATCGATCGCGAGCTCGAGACCCTGCAGGCGCTCCGCCGCGAAACGGCCGTGCCCGCGGACGCGTGACCTGCCCGGACGAGTTCGGGCCGCTGAACCTGTCCCCGACGTCCGCGAGACGGCGCCGAACAGACGGGGCAACGTCGCCGGATGTTCCGTCGACGCGGGTCAGGTGCAGGGCTCGGCCGGGCTGCCCAGTGCCGCCGTCGGGGTGCCGGTGGCGAGACCGGTCAGCGTGATCGGTACCCGCACGCAGTTGTCGTTCTCCTCCGACTCGTGCAGCCTGTTCCCGGGGTCGACCCGCGTGACGAGTGCGTACGTGCCGTCCCCCAGCCCGCTGACCTCGATCATCTGGTCGGGCAGCGCCCACCAGTACTCGTCCGCCCAGCCCCTGGCGATGCCGTTCTTGAACGCGTCGACCCCCGGCGGCGAGTCCGGTTCGGGGTCGAAGCAGCGTGGTGCCGGGTAGCTCTGCGGCGCGTTGCCCTTCCGGTCCCACCACGCCAGCTCGGTGTCGGCCATGCAGAAGCCGTTCTTCTTGCCGGTGGCGACGGGTGCGGTCCCCGTCGGCCGCCCGGCCGCGTCCACCGCCCACAGCTCGGAGACGGAGAAGTCCTCGAAGTGGTAGTGGGAGTGGATCGGGTGGTAGTGCATCGCGCCCACGGACGGGACGTCGGTGAACGTCCCGTCGGAGCGGTGGATGCGCTGGGCCCCGGGCACCTCGTCCGGCCGCTCGCCGGCGGGCGTGCGGTAGCGGACGTCCACCGGGCCGTCGCCGGTGTTGACCATCGCCTGGCCGAACCGCAGGCACAGCCGCGCGTCCCGCTCGTCGACCTCGCTGCGGAAGCACGACGAGCCCGGCTCGGCCGAGTCACCGAAGAACGGGGGCGGCGTGTCGAAGGTCGCGAACCGCTGCGGCAGCGCCTCCAGGTCGGGCAGCAGGTCGCGTGGCGCCGGTTCGAGCCGCGAGTCCTCGTTCTCCACCGCGCCCTCGTACCGGACGGTGGACGACGCCAGCTCCGGCACGAACGGGTTCTGGAAGACGTAGACGGTGTAGTGGGCGGTGAGCTTCGGCAGCCACACCGACCGGGAGGTGCCGATCTGGGCGTCGGCAAGACCGACCCGACGACCGTTCCGGTAGACGGCGAAGCCCAGGCTGTCGTCGGGCGTCGCGCCGACCGTGCGGATCGCCACCTCGACCCCACCGGGCCGGTCCCGCAGCCGCACGGGCAGCCGAACCGCCACCTCGACCCGGTCGCACCCCACGGGCCGGCACTCAGGCACGTCCCGCACCCGCGGGTCGTCCCGAACCAGCCGGCCGCGCCAGGTCGCCGACCGATCCGAGTCGACCACCACCCCCTGACCGCGCGCGGCGGCGGGAACCACGAAGGCCAGCAGCAGGACCACCACCGACACGACCACGCCCGCACTCCTCATGCTGATCAGCGTCCGCCGCGGCGGCCCGGCTGTCAGCCCTTGGGCCCCGATCGGGTGTGCCGCCGAACGGTGACACCCGACCCGGCGACCGGGCATTCCTCGCGGCACCGCTGCACCGACTCGCGGCCCCCACGTTTCGTCGACTCCGACTCCCGGTGCGCCCGCCGCGGCTCGGCTGGAGTCCGCGTCGGCCGGAGCCGGAGGGCCACGTTCTAGCGGACCTTCCGGACGTGGGTGTTGCCGGTGCCGAGGAGGGTCCCGTCGGCACTGGTCGGCGCGATCTCCGGCACCGGGGCGCCGTGCTCGTCGAGCAGGACGGAGTGGGCCTCACCAGGGGCGAAGGCGTGGCGTTGCCCCCACTGCCGCAGGGTGAGGATGACCGCGAAGAGGTCTCGACCGGAGTCGGTGAGCACGTACTCCCGGCGGCGGCCCGACGGTGCGGCGCACTGGGCGAGGAGCCCGTGAGCGGTGAGCTTGCGGAGGCGGTCGGCGAGGATGTTGCGGGCGATGCCGGTGCGTCGCTGGAACTCGGTGAACGACCGCACCCCGTCCATCGCGTCGCGGATGACCAGAAGGCTCCACCTGTCGCCGACGAGGTCGAGCGTGCGGGCGACGGGGCATTCGGGGTCGGTCCAGCCAGGGGTCGGAGCGCTCATGGCGGTGCGGGACATGACACCTCCCATTGAGTTGCGAATTGAAACCATTGTGCCGTACGGTCCGATTGGTTGCAAACTGCTACTAATTGGGAGTCTCATGAACGTGTGGCGACGGTTGTTGCTCGCGGTGGCGTGTGGTGTCGCGGTGGCGAGCATCTACGCCGCGCAACCGGTTCTGACGCCGATGGGACGAGATCTCGGTGTGTCGGCGGAGTCCACGGGGTGGATCGTCGCGATCGGCCAGGTCGGCTACCTGGCAGGGCTGGTGCTGTTGGTGCCGCTTGGTGATGTGGTCGACAGGCGCCGACTCATCGCCGTCCACCTGGCGCTCACCGCGGTGGGCCTGATCCTCACGGCCTCGGCGGCAGCCGCGTGGATGGCGCTCGCGGGGCTCGCGGCGGCCGGGGTGTTCGCAGTCGTGGTGCAGACCGCGGTGGCCTACACCGCGTCGGTCTCGCCGCCCGCCGAACGCGGACGGAACATCGGCGTCGTGACTTCGGGCGTTGTGGTCGGCATCCTGAGCGCGCGGGTCGTCGCCGGCGCGCTCGCCGACGTGTGGGGCTGGCGGAGCGTCTACGCCGTGCTCGCGATGCTGTCACTCGGGCTCGCGGCCCTGGTCCTCGCCGTGCTGCCGGCAGAGGAGCGCCCCCACCGACCCTCGGGGTACCGGAGGGCCGTCGCCTCACTCGGCGGACTGTTCGGGCAGCGCGTCCTCCTGACGCGCGGGCTCATCGCGTTCTTCTTGTTCGCGTCGTTCGGAACCCTGTGGAGCGGGCTGTCCCTGCCGCTGGCAGACACGCCGTGGCAGCTGAGCGAGAGCCACATCGGGCTGCTCGGCGTCGCCGGGCTCGCCGGCGCGCTCGGCGCGGCACGCGCTGGGCGCTGGGCGGATGCGGGACGAGCGGCGCCGGTCACCGGTCTCGCCCTCGGCCTGCTCATCCTCTCGTGGGCTGTGATCGCGCAGCTGCCCTGGTCGTTGTCGCTCCTCATCATCGGAATCGTGGTCCTCGACTTCGCCGTGCAGGCCGTGCACGTGAGCAACCAGCACCTGCTCACCGCCGCGTACCCGGATCGCACCAGCAGCGCCATCGGCGGCTACATGGTCTTCTACTCGCTCGGCTCCGCCCTCGGCGCGGCCACGACCACCGCCCTCTACACCGCCCACGGCTGGGTGGGCTCCAGTCTCGCCGGGGCCGGCTTCGCGGTTGGCGCGCTCGTCGTCTGGGCCACCGGCAGGCAGCTGCCGATCGATGACGCGCACCCCCGATCCCGAGAAAGCAGGCACGCGAAGACCTGAGACTCCGACTTGTCGCATCCCCTCCGCCACGCAGTCGCAACGTCCGCGAGCGTGCCAACGCCTTCGCCTTGCTGCACCGGCCACCCCTGAGCGAGCAGGACAGGGACGTGGAGATCCTGGACAACGATCGCCCGTACGACGTCACGCAGTGGCGATTGTCGATCGGCGAGCAACCCGACAGTCCTCGCCCGGCGTCTTGACCTCCGACTGGAGCAGTGGACGCACAGACGGGAGAAGGACTCGATGAGGCACAAACGGGTGCGGTTCGGCCTGGTGACGTCCTTAGTGGTCGCAGCGGGAACAGCGGCGGCGGGAGCGGGATACCCGGCCGCCGCGGCGTCCACGCCGGAGCTGACGCCGACCGGGCCGGAGATCACGTTGCTGACGGGCGACGCGGTGGCCCTCGGCGGACCGCAGGGAGCGCAGGTGCGGGCGGCCGAGGGCCGCGAGCACGTCACCTTCTACATCAGCAGGGACGAGCACGGGGACACGCACGTCGTCCCCGAGGACGCCGTTCCCCTGCTGTCCCGCGGCACGCTGGACCCCGACCTGTTCAACGCGAGCGCACTGGCCGAACTCCCCGGCGACCGGCTGCCGCTGATCGTCGACCACGCCGGCCCGACGCCACGCAGCGCGGCCGCTGTGGTCAGCCGTGAGCTGCCGGCCATGGGTGCCACCGCGGTCTCGGTGGAACGGTCCGGCGCGTACTGGCCGGTCGCGAGATCCGCCGAGCGCGTCTGGCTCGACGAGCCGGTGCGGGCGAGCCTGGACCGGTCGACCGCGCAGATCGGGGCGCCGCGGGCGTGGGCGGCCGGGCACACCGGAGCCGGTTCGACGGTCGCGGTGCTGGACAGCGGGATCGACGCCGAGCACCCCGACCTGGCCGGCGCGATCTCGGGTGAGCAGAACTTCACCGACAGCGACACCGTTTCCGACCGGTACGGTCACGGCACGCATGTGGCCTCGACCATCACCGGGGACAACGAGAGGTATCCCGGTGTCGCACCGGGTGCCAAGTTGCTCAACGGCAAGGTTCTCGACGACGACGGTTGGGGCTCGACCTCGGGGATCATCGCCGGCATGGAGTGGGCCGCGGCCAACGGCGCCGACGTGGTCAATATGAGTTTCGGCGGCCTGCGTCCCAGTGACGGCACCGATCCGCTGTCGCAGGCCGTCGACCGGATCACCGCGGAGACCGGTGTGCTCTTCGTGGTCGCGGCCGGCAACTTCGGTGAGCAGGTCCCGGGTCCCGGCGCCGCGGCGGCCGCGCTGACCGTCGGGGCGGTGCACCGGGACGAGCGGCTCGCCAACTTCTCCAACCGCGGCCACGTCAACGGCGTGATCAAGCCGGACATCACCGCACCCGGCTCGGAGATCGTGGCGGCGAAGGCGGGCGGTGGTCATGTCGCGCAGTCCGGCACGTCGATGGCCGCACCGCACGTGGCCGGCGCGGCGGCGATCCTGGCCGCTCAGCACCCGGGTTGGGCCGCCGGTCAGCTGAAGGCGGCGCTCATGGGCAACGCCAAGCCGAACGACGGGCTGACGGTGTTCGAGCAGGGCGCCGGTCGGGTGGATGTCGAGAAGTCCTCGATGTCCACGGTGTTCGCGTCGGTGGGGAGTTTGAGCCTCGGCGTTCAGCAGTGGCCGCACGACGATGACGAGCCGATCGCGAAGTCCGTCACCTACACCAACACCGGCGCCGAGCCGGTGACGTTGGACTTCGCCGCGAAGGTCTCGGATTCCGGCGGATCCCCCGCGCCGGCCGGGATGTTCACGTTCGACCCGGTGACGCTGACCGTCCGGGCGGGGGAACAGGCGACCACGACCATCACCACCGACACCAGGACCCACGGGGCGGACGGCGTCTACAGCGGAGCCTTCACCGCGACCGGTGGCGGCCAGGAGATGCGCACCCCGATCACCGTGCACCGGGAGATCGAGCACCACGACGTGACGTTCAAGGTCGTCGACCACGACGGCGCGCCGACCGCCGAGTACAGCGTTCGCCTGGGGAACGTCGCCCCGGAGGCGCACTACCCCAGGGTGTACCGGCCGTACGACGAGTCGGGCACCACCACGGTCCGGCTGCCGAAGGGTGAGTACATCCTCTTCGGCACCATCCTCAAGCGCAGCGGCGAGGACTACCTCAACGCCGAGATCGTCGAGCCGGCGTTCACGGTCACCGGTGACGCCGAGATCGTCCTCGACGCACGCGAGGCCGAACCGGTCGGTGTCCGGACGGACGAGCCGAACGCGAAGCCGGGCAAGGGATGGGTCTCCTTCTCGCGGGAGACGACGTGGGGTCGACAGGGCGTCATCGTCAGAGGGCAGAAGACCGCCTTCGACACCATGACCATCCGGCCGTCGACCACCGGGGAAGGCACGTTCAGGTTCGGGGTGGAGGCGCACTTGGCGCAGTGGAACGGGACGTCGTTCGACGGCAGCCCGTACCTCTACCACGTGCGGCACGTCGTGCCCGACGTCGTGCCACCGTCACCGCGGTGGACCTTCCACGACCGCGACCTCGCGAAGGTGCGCTCCACCCACGCCCGGACCACGCCCGGCACGGTCGGACGTCGCGACTGGATCATGCACCTGCCGCTGCCGGGCGCGTTGACCGAGTACTTCACCCCGGAGGTCGACTGGCAGTGGGAGCTCGAGTTCGTCGAGGTTCCCGAGGGCCAACCGGACTTCGCGGCGACCAGCAACCGGCAGGTCGCGCCGCTGACCTTCCAGCGCGGCCGGACCACCACGATGCGGTGGGGCGTCGGCGTGTTCGGCCCGGGCTTCGCATCGTCGGAGTACTGGTCGCCGATCAACAACGCGGTGCGGGACTCCGACGGCGACGGCACCAACATCCTGCGCCTCTCCCTACCTCTTGGCAGCGACCAGGACGGTGGGCGCATCGGCTACACGGGATCCGGCACTTTGACTCTCCTGCGCAACGGCGAGGTCATCGGCGAGAACCCGGAACCCGGCAACCTCTTCTTCGTCGTCGAGCCGGAACGCGCGGAGTACACCGTCCGCTCGAAGTCCGACCGGCCGCACAGCCGGCTCTCCACCCGGATCAGCGCCGAGTGGACGTTCACGTCGGAGTACAGCGCCGAGCCCGTCCCCCTGCCGTTGCTGGCGGTGCGGTACGCGCCGAACCTCGACAACCACAACGCCGCGTCGGCGGGACGGCCGTTCACGTTCCCGGTGTACGTGCAGCGCAACGGAAGCGCGGACCTCGTCGGCGTGAGCCCGCCGGCGATCGAGGTCTCCTACGACGACGGCACGACCTGGCGGCCGGCGACCGTGAAACGTGACCGCGACCAGTGGCAGGCCACGGTCCACCACCCGGCCGGCGCGGACTTCGTCTCGCTGCGGTCGAGCGTGTCCGACTCGGCCGGCTCCTCGCAACGGCAGACGATCATCAGGGCATACGCCCTGAAGTAGGGCTGTGCCCTACCGCCCAAGGACCTCCGCCGGATCAAAGCACCCGGCGGCCACGGACAGGTTCAATCAACACTGAAACTATAGAGTTGCCTTACACCGAGTTGCCCACCACGAACCTGCGGAGACGTATCTGCACGTCAGGAGGTATGCCCGACTTCTGGCGCACCATGGGGCCGCCCGGTCCGGTTCACGTCCAGATAGGGGCGGAGGAGCCGGTCGAGCAGGGCCAACACGGCCGTTCGACCGTCGCGCTCGATGTCCTGTGACGCACGCAGGACGGTCGCGTTGACCAACTCGGCCATCTGGTCGGGATCCGCCTCGCCGAGCAGGCGCAGGGCGTTGACGAGCGGCTCCCGGAGTTGGGCGTGCAGCCGCGCGCTGTGCTCGTGCAGCACTGAGGGGTCCATGGCGGTCCGCAAGGCCTTGGCGACCGCCTGCTCGGGCCCGGAGAACAGCGCGACGTTGGCTTCCACGTACGCCCACACCTGATCGGCCGGGGTGGGTGCCGCAGCGACGTGGGCGCGCACCTGGGCGGCCCAGGCCGGGAAGGTGTCCTCGACCACGGCCTGCAGGAGTGCGTCTCGCGAGGAGAAGTACTGGTAGACGCTGGACCGAGCGAGACCGGCGCGCGCGCCCGCGGCGGCCAGCGACGGGGCTTGACCCGTCTCGGCGAGCAACTCGTGCGCCGCGACCAGGATCGCCCGCCGTTGCCGTGCGCGGTGCTCGGCCACGGTGGGCGCCTGGATGCGGGGCATGCTCTCCTCCTGGCGGGTGTCGCCTTTCGCTACGCCAGGGCGGGCTGGGCCGGGTTCAGCCTGCCGTCGACCATCTCGTAAACCCGGTCGCAGTGGCGCAGCACGTCGTGGTCGTGCGTGACCACGACTGTAGCCATCCGGAGGTGGTGGGTCTCCTTGGCCAGCAGTTCGACCACCTCGTGACTGCGCTGGCGGTCCAGCGCGGCGGTCGGCTCGTCGACGAGCAGCAGGCGCGGCCGGGTGACCAGCGCACGGGCGATGCCGACCCGTTGGCGTTCACCACCGGAGAGCTCGTGAGGCCGACGACCGGCCTTGTGCTCCATGCCCACCTCGGCGAGCAGTTCGAGGGGGTCGCGGCTCGCGTCGTGCCGACCGAACGTCAGCGGCAACCGCACCTGGTCGACGGCGGTCAGCGAGGGGATCAGGTTGTTGCTCTGGAACACGTAGCCGATCCGCTCCCGACGGATCCGCGCCCGGTCCCGCTCGGTGCCCGACAGGTCGACGTCACCGACGAGCACTCGACCCGAATCGGGCACGGTGAGCCCGCCCGCCACCGCGAGCAGGCTCGACTTGCCCGCCCCCGACGGCCCCACCACCGCGACGATCTCGCCTTCTTCGACGCGCAGGGTCACCTCGTCGAGCGCGGTGGTGATGTCCTCCCCGTCGCCGTGACGGAGGGTGACCTCGTCCAACAACAGCCCGGCGCTCATCGGTTGCCTCCCAGCGCGGTGAGGGGGTCGACCTTGACGATGCGCAGCACCGCGATGGCCGCACCTGCCATGCCGAGCACCACCAGCAGCAGCCCCGCGACGGCGATCGACCCCGGGTCGAGTGAGAACGGCATCGGCGTGGACGAGATCGCGGCGCCCGCCGCCACCCCGACGCCGACCCCGAGGACGGTCGAGGTCGTCAACAGCACCAGCGACTGGGCCAGGCTGTCCCGCAACACGTACCGCGTGCTCGCGCCCATCGCGCGCAGCACCGCGATCTCCGGTTTGCGCTGGATGGTCAGCACGGTGAAGAAGGCCCCGACCACCAGGGCCGAGATCGCGTAGAGGAACACCTGGATCATCTGGAGGGTCGACGTCTCGGCGGTGTAGCCGGGGGATGCGCCGAAGGACTCCTCCAGCGTCATCGACATCGTGCCGGCGTCGTGGTCACCCGCGGCGAGGTCGGCCTCGGACGCGGATCGCACCGCGACCGCGGTGATCTCCTCGTAGGCGTGTGCCGGTGCCTGAGCGCCCGGCGCGGTCCCGGTCCGGATCTCCTGCCACGTGCGCAGCGGGATGTAGCCGATGTCGACGTGGCCGTAAGTGTGCTGGCCGTCCAGCACGCCGACGACGGTCAACTCGGTGCCGACCCTGTCGACCGTGACGACATCACCGAGCCGGACGCCCGCGTCCAGTGCCGTGGCGCTCACCACGATCTCGTTCGGGTTGGACCCCAGGCGCGTGCCCTGTGTCGGTTCCGGGTCGATGAACGAACCGGGCTGGACGCCGAACAGCGCCAGGTCGATGTCGACGTCACCATTGGTCTTGGCGTTGACCAAGGTGTTCCCGTACGGCGCGGCGTCGGTGACGCCGTCGCGCTCCGCCCACTCGTCGACCGCGCCGAGGTCCACCACGCTGCGCGAGAACGCCGCGTCGGCCGCCACGTCCCGCTCGAAGGCCAACGACGTGACGGGCAGCTTCTTCAGCCCGGAAACGCCGTCGTCGACCAAGCCCACCGACAGCCCGGACAGCAGCACCATGAGGATCGCGATCAACGCGACCACGGTGCCCATCAGCGCGAAGCGGCTCCTGGCGAAAACCAGCTCACGGATCGTCAAGAACATCGGCTACCGACCCACCTGAGTTGTCGACATCATGTCGGCAACTTTACCGACACGATGTCGGCATGTGGGCTCGGGGTCTCTTAACGCCTCCCACCCCAGACATGAACCATCTTCACCTTCCGTCCGCCGTGCACGGACACGCGGCGGTCGCCGAGGGGCGACGCCTGCGCGGCGTGGACCGCGAGCGCATCGTCCAGGAGGCCCCGGCGTTTCCGGGCAGCACGAGACCAGGTCGGGCCTATCGACGCGTGCCTCGTCCCAGTCGATCAGCATGGCCCGGTCCCGTGCCGCTCGAGAAAGTCATTGTCGCCGGCAGAGCGGTACTGGGGACCGTGAACCGAGCGGTGCAACTCCTGATCAAGGATGTGCACCTGATGACCCAGACGGGTCCGGCGGAGGAACACCGAGGACACCAAGCCCGAGACCGCCCCTGGACGGCCTGGGTCGTGTCTCAGATGTGCCGTAGCGGCAATGTGGATGGTGACCCGGTAGCGGCGTCATGGGCGTCCACTCCCACGTCACCCAACCGATGATCGACACCATGCTCGCCGCTCTCCACCACCGCTGGGAGCAAACCCGGGAGCAAACGGTGAGCGCGAACCCATGACCACCTTCGCAAATGCAGAGGCGGTCAAGATCACCCGCTCCCGAATGGGAAGGGTGGGCGATGAGCTCGGGAACGGTGACACCAGCAATCGGCTTCGGCCGACCGGATCTACTTGCGCAGCATCTGCTGCAAGGCCACCCCGAGACTTCACCGCGATCGACCACACCACCGCCCACCACGACGGGTACTCGCCCAGTCGCTCCCAGACCAGCCGCACCCGCCCGCGCCCGCACCTCAGCCGACTGCCGTGACGTTCCTGCCATGACTCCGTCCTCAACAAGCGATGGAGCCCTATGCAAGCCGGGCGATTCCGAAGATCACCAGCCTTCACAGTCGTTCCAGCCACAGCATCAAGCGCGGCGCCGCCACCAACCACTGACGACGGCACCAACCCCCTGCGTCCCGCCCGTGCCTCCTCGCTACCGCGACAACCTGCGACTGCCGACTACACCTGCTCGCTTTCGACCGTTGTCACGGACTGACCGCCAGGCTGTCGGCGGTCCTCGAGCGTGATCCCGCACTTGCCGGCCAGCGCGACACCGGTACCGATCGCCGTGGCCACCGGAGCGGCCAGCGCCGCGACCAACCCGAGAGCCACCGGCACCTCCAACACCACGTCCTCCTTGCTGTCACGCACGACCACACGGCGGTTGAAGCCCTCGCTGACCAGCCCGCGAACAGCGTCGACCACAGCGTCGACGGCGACACGGGGATGCTCGGGCCTGAATTCGCTCATGACTCTCCTCGAACTGCGGATGCCTGCTGACCCCTCAAGCGTGCCCACGGTCCGGCGCCCTGCCATCAGGGTTTCCCCCGATCCCCGCCTGATTCATCCCCCAGAACCACCGCTCACCGCAGGACCTGTCCAACGAGCGGTTCTGCCGCTGATTGCGTGGTCATCCAAGCCACCAGGGATTTCGTCATGGACCTCGAAGACGCCGACAGCTCCCTGCGGTTCCTGATTCGTGACCGAAACGGGAGCTCCCAGCCTTGTCCGACGTCGTCCTCGCCGACGCCAGTATCCAGGTCGTCCTCAGCAGCATCCGGATACCACGAATGAACTCGATCACGGAACGCTGAGCCCGCAGCCGCCGCCGCGAACTCCTCGACTGCACGCTGATCCGGCACCAACAGCACCTGCCCCACGCCCTACGCGAGGTGCTACACCACCTCGACCACGCCGTGCCGTGGTGAAGCGGAACGAGATCCACCGCAACGACGACCCCCGTCCGATGGGCACGGTAAACGCGGTGGGCCCGCCGCGCCCGTGTCGCCCGCACCATCGCCGCCGCACTCCAGATCCCCGTCGCGCAGGGACTTTTTGCCGCTGTTGCCCCAACCGGGTGGGCATCGCTAGCCGGCTTACCTTCGGCCATCGAGACCGGCACCGACTTCTACCGCCTCGCCCAGGCCCGCACCCGAGGGCGCAAGGACACCTGACACGACGCGTGGTGGCTATGGTCGGAGAATGCGGCAGGACTGGTACTGCGACGAGGTCATTCCAGGCGCGGTGAAGGTGGAGGTGCTCGTCCGGACCGAGAACACGCTCGCGTTCCGTCCACCTCTGCCAGGCTTCGGAACCGATCACATCATCGTGATCCCCACACGACACGTCTCGTCGTTGCTCGACCTGGACGACCACTTGGCCACCGAGTTGATGACCACCGTCAAGAAGGTCGCCGCATGGGCCGTTGATCAGCACGGTGGCTGCCAGGTGCTCACCACGTTGGGCAACGAACAGCACAACAAGCACGTGCACTGGCACGTCGCGGTCGGCGAGGGAGTCGCCCGGTTCGTCCCACCTGCCTGACATCGGCCGGTCGTTGAGCGAGCGCAGCGTCGCCGGGGTGGTCAGGCTGCTGTCGATAGTCCTCTGCGAGGCGACGACGGGCTGATCGGATCGAACCGGTGCCGCAGGCTGCTACTCAACTCCGGCGACCAACCCGAACGGCCGACCGCCGACCCGACGAAGTGACCGCTGGCCGAACGGACGTCGGCCCGCAACGCCGTCCTGATCGTCACAGCGGCGTACACCGGCATGCGTTGGGTGAGCTGGCCAGGCTGGTCTCGGGTCGACCTAGACAACCAGGAGATCCACGTCGACGCTCGCGACGGCGCGCTGCACAGCCGGTCAGACGGTGGGCTGCACCGGCGGTCCAAGACCTGCGTCACACCCACAAGACCTGGGTGATCGAGGACGGCGTCCCATCCCTTCACCGGCGCGAACGGCCAGAAACCAAAGCAGCGCAGGAAGACGAAGCCGACCACTCATCGACCCCGCCGAATAGGTTGAACTCGAGCTAGTTGGGCTTGGTGACCGAGATTGTCTCGTCGCGCTGTTGGGGCGGGCCTGGCATCCGTCGATAGAGGCACACAATGGCGATACGTTCGCTATTGCCCAGCGCGCCGATGACGTTACCTCCACAGGCGGACATCTTGTCCAGTCGCCAGCCGAGCGATTCAATGGCCTCCATCTGGTCGTTTATCCCGGTCATGGCACCGGTTGCGGAGCTATTTGTATGTGCCTCGATGAACTTGAATACAAAAATGTGCCTTCCCGCTTCGATCGCGTGCTTCGCCTGGTCAAGAGCACTCTGCTCCTTGGCCCTGTCCAGGAATCCATCACTGATCATCTTCTTGCGCAAAGGTCCTGCATTGCCTTGCTTTCACCATACGCGCAGGTGGGGAGGGCAGCCGGGTGAGCTGCGTGGACGAGTTCGGATCGCCGACCTGTTGCCCTGGAACGGCAAGACACGGCGCTGCAACGCGACGTCGAGTTCCTCGACTCCCTCAAGGCTCCGCAAGTCAGGTAGTGGGTTTGTCCCGCTTTGACGAAGATCAGAGATCACGGGACGCAGGCCCCCGGAAGGATGTCCCATCATGGAGGCCATGGGCAGGAAGAAGCGGCGGCTCCGCCGGTCGTTCCCCGCAGAGTTCAAGGCCGAGATCGTCGAGCTCCGCCTTCGGGGCGACCGGTCTCGGTCAGGTCGCGAAGGACTTTGACCTGACCGAGACCGCGGTGCGGCAATGGGCCGTGCAGGCCGAGCGCGACGCGGGCACGCCGCACCAACGGGCTGACCACGGACGAGCGCGAGGAGTTGGCCAGGCTTCGGCGGGAGAAGCGCCGGCTGACGGAGGACGTGGAGATCGCCGACTCCCCCGGGCTGCTGCGCGAGCACCGACTGGTGACACCGGGAACCATCCTGCGATGGCGCCGGCGCCTGGTCGCGAGGAAGTGGACCTATCCCGATCGCACCGGCCGACCGCCGGTCGACGACACCGTCGTAGCGTTGAACGAGCGCATGGCGCGGGAAACACCGGCTGGGGCTACCGCCGGATCCAGGGCGACCTGCTCAAGCTCGGTCTATGCGTTCTTCGTGATGGAGATCGCCACCCGCTACGCCCACATCCTCGGCCTCACCACCGACCCCGATGGCCCCTGGACCGCCCAACAAGCCCTCAACCCATTGATAGACCTCAGCGACCGGACAGACGGCTTCCGGTTCCTCATCCGAGACCGGGCCGGCCAGTTCACCACCTTGTTCGACGCGGTCTTCTCCGGCGCAGGCATCCAGGTCGTGAAGATCCCACCACGGTGTCCGCGAGCCAATGCCCACACCGAACGCTTCGTCGGAACCGTGAGGCGTGAACTCACTGACCGACTGCTCATCATCAACCAACAACGCTGGACCGCTACGCGACCCACTACAGCCACCGCCGACCGCACCAAGCCCTACAACTCACACCACCACGGCCGGACCACCCGACTGCAGAGCCGGGCTGGACCTCTAACGCCGCCAGTCCTCGGCGGCCTGATCAACGAGTACGAACCCACAGCAACATAACCGCAGGTCACGCCATGCAGCCGACTTCTGGTACCCCACAGGTGCTGCAACTGGCACGACAGAACCCGAGGAAGTCGATCAGCGCGTGCCGGGCCCCGTCGTGGCGTCGGACGGCCCGGCGTCGTATCGGTCGGCCGCCGCGGGGAGCGGGTCGTGGACCGGGAGGACCGCGTGCAGGCAGAAGCCGCCTCCGGGCAGGGGGCCGGCGGTGAGCTGCCCGCCCAGGACGGCGAGGCGTTCGCGCAAGCCGGTGAGCCCGTGGCCGGTCGACAGGTCGCGGCGGGGCGGGGAGGCGTCACGACCGTCGTCCGTGACCACGATCTCGATCCGGTCGGCGGTCCAGGTGAGGCGGACGTCCGCGGTCGCGCGGGGGCCGGAGTGCTTGGCGACGTTGGTCAGTGCCTCCTGCACCACCCGGTACACCGCGAGGCCCACGCTCGGCGCCACCGGCCGCGGTTCGCCGACCACGTGCAGCCGCACCGCAGGTCCCGTCGCGCCCACCGACTCGACCAGGTGCGGCACGCTGTCCACGCCCGGCAGGCGCTCGAACGCCTGGTCGGCGTTGTCGGTGCGCAGCACGTCGAGCATCCGGCGCAGCTCGCTCATCGCCTGCTCGCCGACCTCCTCGATGGTGCCGAACGCCCGCTCGGCCCGCACCGGGTCGTGCCCGAACACCCGCCGCCCGCCCGCCGCCTGCAGCACCATCACGGTGACCGAGTGCGACACCACGTCGTGCAGCTCGCGGGCGATCCGCGCGCGCTCCTCCGCCACGGCCTGCCGCGCCTCCCACTCACGTCGGGCCTCCAGCATCCCCGCGTGCTCGCGGCTGGTGCGGATCCACCGACCGGCCGCCCACACCGCGAACGACTGCACCGCCATGTACGTGAACACGGCCACCACCACCAGCACGGGCCGCGGGGTGGCGGAAGCGAGGTCGAGCACGGCTATCCAGGCCGCGTGGGCCTGTGCGGCGACCAGCACCACGACCGCGACCCTGGTCGAGCGGTGCACGGCGACGGTGAACAGCGCCAGGTACAGCCCCACCATCGGCCAGAAGTCGAAGCCGCTCAGGAACTTGGCCAGGACGGAGTGCGCGAAGGCCACCGCGAACACGGTCGCCGGGGCCCGCCGCCGCAGCAGGAGCACCACGAACTCGATCGCCACGTACGCGATCGAGAACCGCATCTGCTCCGGCGCGCGGTCCCCGGAGACCGCGTCCGAGTACAAGAGCACGTCCAGCGCGCAGGCCGACGCCGCCAGGGCGACATCGGACACCACCGGCGGGATCGACCGCGCACCGGACGTCGCGCTCATCGCCTTCGGCTCATCATTTGCAGACCGGCACACCAGGCGGGCACACCTTCGACCGGAAGATCCTCTCTTCCGCGTCGTCGTGCTCGTAGCGGGGGTTGCTCTGCTGGTCGATCCACTGGGCCGACTCGTCGAGCAGCTCGGGCGTGATGTCGACGTGCGCGCTCGACCCGGTCACGCCCAGCGCCTCCAGCGCCGCCCATGCGCGTCCCCCGTGCGCGGCGACCGCGTTCCGCACCGCGCCGCCGGCGAGGCCGTTGCGCTGGTAGCTCGGGGCGTGCCTCGACGGGAACTCCAGGTCGAGCGCGACCATCGTGGTGTCGTGCAGCTTCACGACGGTCACCCGGGTGGGCGAGATGCGCTCGATCCTGTTGTGGCCGAGCGGCAGCGGGAGCACCAGGACCTCGACCCGCGTGGTCCCCTCGACGAGGCCCGCCGGCGGCTCCGGGACCACGACGTAGCTCGGGGCCATCAGCAACCCTGGCGTCAGGTGGCCGTGCTGCGGCTCCTCGCGAAAGCCTGCGGCCTGGATCGACACGGCGAGGCCGGTAGGTGAAGTGGGCATCGGATTTCTCCGTTGTCGGTTGGTTTCTGACACCGCCAAGGGAAGCCCTCTTCGGCCGCTACATCGTCCACCGCAGAACGGATGTCAAGCGTCCCCTCAGGGGTTTACCACTAACGGGTGGCTCAGTTCGAACGAGTGGTTGTCCAGTGCCCTTGAGGATCGTTTGGGCTCACTCGACCGGCTTTCGTTGGTCGCCTGGACGCCGCTGAAACCCTCACCCTGGGTAGCAGCAATCGAAGTCCGATCACGGCGGGCACGCGCTCCGCGAACGTCGCGGTGGTGGGCGCGCTTGAGCGCGGCGCGATCAGGCGTTCTCAGGAGTCTTTCCCGTACCCGCGACAGCGCCGGGCTCGTCCGGCCGGCCCGGCACGAGAACACGCCAGCCGTCCGGCAGCGGAGGCAGGGCGACGTCCTCCCCGCGGATGAAGTCCCTCCTCCACCGCTCCCGACGGCGGGCGTACCGGTGTGCCAGCACGGCGGCGATGATGCGGCAGGCCAGGGCGACCAGCACGGTCACCCGCGCAACCGCCCCTTCCGACCAAATCAAGACCACCGCAACCATGGCGAGCAAGAGCATTTCGTACAGCACCCAGGCCACCGTGCGCCACAAAGGCGTCGGGACGTCAGCGCGCAAATCCGTCAGGGTGTCGACCTCGTCCGCGCCGTACTCACGGATGCGCGCCGCCTCTTCCGTACGCCGCCGCGACTCCTGCAAAGCCTCGACGATCGCGTTCGCGCCGGCCACACCCAACCCGATACCGACGGCACTGGTGAACCACGCGTCCGGCCCTACGGCCACCACCACCGCCGCGGCCAGGAGATCCAGCACGCCCGAGGCGACCGACAGCCCCAGATCCCGCCGAAGGAGTCCGCGCGGCAGTGCCCTGCGGCCGGCCGACGTCGCCACCGGGCGCAGCGCCACCATGTTGACCACCTCGTCACGCGCCCGCCGAACCCGCTCGTCCACCGACTCCTCCCACCGCTCATCCCACGAGGACACGGATCCCCGATCCGGCAACGCATCAAACGCTGCCGCCGAGCAAGTCGAGGAGGTGGCGGTGATGAGGCCGATTCCTGTGAAACGGGCACCCGCCGGCGACCCATAGCTCCCCGGCGACCGGGCGTTGCTCGCGGACCGCTGCACCAGCTCCCTGCCGCCACCCTTCGTGGCTCCCCCGCTACTGGTACGAGAACTAGATGTCTTCCGGACGGCGGTGTTATCGCGGCCTATATGGTTCGGGTATGAGCCAGCCGATTCCGTTCTCCGACGTCAACTTCAAGCTCGCCGTCGTGCAGGAGCTGATGTACAACCAGGGCCTCTTGCCGAGGTTCGACCTGCGCGAGCACGCCGCCGAGCAGGGCTTCACCTACGACGACGGGAGCGTCGAAGCGGTGCCTGAGGCTCTGGCCTACTTCGAGGCGCTCGAGGTCCCGGTCGAGCTCGCGGAGAAGATCACCGAGATCGAGATGGACGGCGGCAACGAGATCTACCTCGAGATCGCGCCGAACTGGGACGGCGAGGACGGGCTGTTCGACGTCGACGAGTTCGCCGACCTGCGGCACTTTCCCAACCTGAAGTCGATGACGCTGTTCTACACGGGCAACGAGGAGGCGCTGGAGACGCTGCGCGCCCGTGGAATCGAAGCAGACTGGCTCTGAACCGCTCTGACTTCGACCTGCCGCCACCGGCGATGAAGTCCCGCGTTCACACCGCCGACCGCCACCACCTCGACGTAATCCCGCGTCGAGGTGGTGGCGAACTGCTGCAACTAATGACGATCCACCCTGAGACGTTCGCCCATCAGCTGCATCGACTTGCGCTTGCCGTCCGACAACAGGCCACGCAGGTACAGCTCGCCCTGGCCCTCTGGTCACGCCGGGCGAACCCGCCGAACATGTCCGCGGCGAAGTCCTGCTAGATGACCGATTCCAAGGGGTAGGCACCTGGAGATATGGGGCGAGGGTGTCGATGTACGGGTTGTGACGACCGACATTGACACCCTCGCGACCGCACTCTATGTCAGAACCGACGACCTGTTGAAGGACGCGCCGCACCTCGCGCCGTGGCGTCCGAAGGTCGGACTGCAACCCGTACTGACCGACGCGGAGCTGGTCACCCTCGCGGTGATCCAGGCCCTGCTTGGGTTCACCTCCGAAGCCCGCTGGTTACGCCACGCCCGCGCGCATCTGGGGCACTTGTTCCGCTACCTGCCTGGCCAGTCCGGCTACAACAAGCGGCTGCGCAACGCCGCCGGCCTGGTCAAGGCGGTGATCCGTCTCCTGGCGGTCGACACGACGGTGTGGACCGACGACGTGTGGCTTGTCGATTCCACTCCGGTGGAATGCGGGCGTTCGCGGGAGACAGCGAAACGCTCGGACCTGGCCGGATGGGCCCAGTACGGCTACTGCGCCAGCCACTCCCGCTTCTTCTGGGGTCTGCGGCTGCACCTGGTCTGCACCCCGGGCGGCCTGCCGGTGGCCTTTGCGTTGGCCGGCGCCAAGGCCGACGAGCGCACCACCCTGCTCGACATCCTCGACACCGACCCCGCGTTGATCGCCGACCGGCCCGGTCAGACGCTGGTCGCCGACCGCCACTACTACGGCCGCGAGTTCGAGCACGCCCTGGCGACGGCGGGTGTCGAACTGCTGCGCCCGGCCCGCAAGGGCGAGGCCGAACGACCCGGCGCGCGGCTGTTCAAGCCGCTGCGCCAGGTCATCGAGTCGATCAACCAGACCTTCAAGGCCCAACTCGACCTGGAACGACACGGCGGCCGCACCAAGCCCGGTGTGATCGTCCGCGTCCTGCAACGTGTCCTGGCCCTGACCGCCGCCATCTGGCACAACGACCACACTGACCAGCCCGTCAAGCGATCACTGACCGCCTACGACCACTAACGAGCCCTTGGACTTACTCATCTAGACGATGGTGTACCCGCCGTCGGCCAGCAGGAGCGCACCCGTGACGTAGCTGGACCGCGGCGAGGCGAGGAAGAGGATCGCCTCGGCGATCTCCCTCGGCTCGCTCATGCGCCGCAGTGCCGTGGTGGTGGCGGCGTTGGTGTGGACCGCGTCCCCGAACAGGTTCATCACGGTCTCGGTCGTCACCCCGCCCGGCGCGACGGAGTTGACCCGCACGCCGCTCATGCCGAATTCGACGGCCCAGTTGCGGGTCAGCGACTCCAACGCGGCTTTCGTCGCGCCGTAGGCGGCGGCGTTGTAGACCGGTGTCACGGCGGCCACGGTCGAGACGTTGACGATCGCGCCCGCGCCCTTGGCGACCATGGCGGGCGCCAGCGCCGCAGTGAGGTGGAACGGCGCGAGGACGTTGACCGCGAATAACTCCTCGAAGCCCTCGCGGGTCTGGTCGGCGGTCGACGCGAACGGGTAGATGCCCGCGTTGTTCACCAGCACGTCCACCTCGCCCGCCGCCGAGGCGAGCTCCCGCACGCCCTCCGCGGTGGACAGGTCAGCACGGACGAACCGCGCGGTCCCGCCGTCCGCCTCGATCTCGGCGACGACGTCCACGCCGCGCGCGGCGTCCCGGCCGTGGACGATCACGCTCGCGCCCTCACGGGCGAACAACTTCGCGGTCTCGTGACCGATCCCGGCGGTGGCGCCGGTGACGAGCGCGACCTGGTTGCGCAGTTCCACGGGTGTGCTCCCTCGCAGTTCGACAAAAGGCGAAGAACGTATGCCGCACCGAGCCCCTTTCGCAAGCCCTCGCGACGGATCAGCGCGCCGACCGACCTGACACCGTCGGACAAACCTCGATGCCTGCTCGACCGGTCGCTGCGCCGCCCGGAAAGTCATCGTCGCGGGTAGAGCCAAGAACGTGGAACTGCTGGTGCTGCGGCACGCAGTCGCCGTACTGCGCCGCACCACCCGACGGGCCCTGGACCGCTCGACAAGCCCGCAACCTGCTGATGGACCTCGGCGACAGGGCAGACGACTTCCGGTTCCCCATCCGCGACCGGCCGGCCAGTTCACCGCCTCGTTCGACACGTCTTCTCCGGCTCCGGCATCCAGGTCGTGAAGATCCCGCCACGGTGTCCCAGAGCCAATGCCCACGCGAACGGTTCGTCGGCACCGTCCGCCTGCTCATCCTCAACGAACGCCACCTGCGGGCGTTGCTGAACCGCTGCGCGAACCACTACAACCACCGCACGGGCCACATCTCGACACGTCGCCGACCGGTCCCCGGCGGCCTGATCGACGAGTACGAACCCACCGCCGCCCAACCGCAGGTCAGGCAGCGGTGGTCGACTTCTCGCACCGCACCCCACAGTACGTCGCCGTCAAGTCCGGCCTGGGGAAAATCCCATCCAGCCAACGCGCCCGCTCACCCAATCGAGCGGAAGACGAGCCTTCGGCCAGACATTGAGGGAGCCGAAAATGCTTCGCTCGATCTCATGAACCGCTGACGGGTAGCCGCCGCCATGCTGGTTCTTCGCGTATTCATGAAGAGCACGAACCAGGTCCACAATCCGAGGCGGCTCGTCGAGTGACAGGTCGGACTGCTGACGAAGGACCTCAGCCGCAACCGGGAACTCCTCTGCATGTCGCGAGAACTGTGCCCGATGTCGATCACAGCGATCTGCTCATAGCCAGCGCGCTCCGGAGCGCAGATCACGAAACCTTCACCGCTGGAGCCGCCTTCGGCTACGCTGCCGCTCGTGCACGGACAGACATGGTCCCCCGATCCTGCAAAGCCCGTCATCGAATACCGGTCCGGTAGGTGGGTGTTCATCGGCGGGCTGGCCATGTTCGTCGTCTTCGGGTTGATCGCCGTCTTCCCGGACGTCGGGCAGGCGTCAGCTTCGTCGAGGGCGAAGAATATTCCTCCGGCCGCCGCGGCGGTCCTCTTCGGCGCGCTCGCACTGGGCGGCCTGCTGGTCATGATCGGCTCCGTCCCCCGCATGCACCGCTTCGTCGTCGATCACCGCGGACTGTGGTGGCAAGCCGGCCGCAAATCCGATCTGATCGCGTGGGAGGAGTTGCGCGCCGTGCGCGGACAGGAACCACGCCCGCCGGTCAAGGGCGACCCGAACTCGAAGCCCATGCCGTCGGCCCTGGTGTTCACCCCCGCGGACGGCCGTTTCACGACTCGCCACAACGCGCTGGTGAAACCCTCGCCGATCGCCAATCCGGAAGCCGAACTGAGACTGCCCAACACCGCCACAGTCCGGCAGCTGACCCAAGAGATAGCCAAAGTCCGGCCGGACCTCCTTCACTGATACCCCTGACAGGTCCAGCCCGACGCTTTCGCGCGGGCATGGTGGCTGACTCGTGTCACGAATGGGAAGGCACCCTCACGACCTGGGAGAATCCTGACCGTCGTGGTCGGAACTCACGTCGTTCGAGAAGCACCCTTCCGGTGCACCGAGCACTGCAACTCGCGCCGCCACGGCCAGACCAGCCGACCGCAGAGCTGCGCCGCACCTCGGATACGCCGCCGACCAGTCCGTACGTAGCCCAAGTGCCCGAAGCTCTCACGGGCCACGGTTACCATCCGCGTGATGTCCTCCAGCACGGCATGACCGGCCGTGCTGCTCCGACTGACCTACCTCGGCGTGACCAACGCCTTCGCACTGCTGCGCCTGCTGCCATGAGCGACCGGGACAAGGACACAGAAATCCTGGCGCTACGGAGCACCCTGCTCGGCGGCACGCGACTCGGCCGCCCCGGTCAACTCGTCGAAGTGGACCTCACAGCAGCGCTGCCGGCATGACCGAGCAGCCGAAGTCCTCGCCCCCGGCGGCGGTCATCGGTGGTCGGTGCCGCCGTCGGGAAAAGCGCGGGCCAGACCGGTTTGGTAGGCGATGACGACGAGTTGCGCGCGGTCGCGTGCCTCCAGCTTGGTCATGGCGCGCTGCACGTGGGCGCGAACGGTGAACGGGCTGAGGTACAGGCGGTCGGCGATCTCCAGGTTGGACAGACCGGTCGCGACCAGGGCGACCATCTCGCGTTCGCGCGGGGTGAGGGCGGCGAGTCGTTCGGGATGGCGTGGTGTGGTGTCGGCCGGTGTGGCGAGGAAACGGGCCACCAGGGAGCGGGTCGCCGCCGGGGACAGGAGGGTGTCGCCCGCGGCGATCGTGCGCACGGCGTCGAGCAGGCCTTGCGCCTCGATCCCCTTGCCGATGAAGCCGCCGGCCCCCGCGCGCAGAGCCTGTGCGATGTACTCGTCGGTCTCGTACGTGGTGAGGATCAGTACGCGGGTGGCACGCAGATCCGGATCGGCGCAGATCTCCGCGGTGGCGGCGAGGCCGTCGGTGCCGGGCATCCGGATGTCCATGATCACCACGTCCGGGCGCAGTTCGCGGGTCAATGCCACCGCCTCCCGGCCGTCGCACGCCTCCCCGACCACGGCGATGTCGTCCGCGCTGTCGAGGAGAGTGCGGAAGGCACCGCGCAGCAGCGCCTGATCGTCGGCGAGGAGAACCCGGAGCGTGTCCTCGGCCGCACCGTCGGTGTCCTGCCCGTCGGGTCGCGCGTCGTCGGTCATCGGCCCTCGCTGTCGGTCGCCGCGTCGGTTCGCCGTGCCGCGTTCCCGGCAGCGGGCAGGGGCAGGTCGGCGGAGACGAGGAAGCCCCCTTCGGGGCGCACGCCCGCGGTGAGGGTGCCACCGATCGCGGCGGCCCGTTCGCGCATGCCGATCAGACCGTAGCCCGGTGGCCGCTCCGGCCGCGTGCGGGCGCCCTCGCCGTCGTCCGCGATCGTGACGTTCACGTGGTCACGAGCCCAGGCGAGCCGCACCCGGGCGCTATCGGTGGCAGCGTGCTTGGTCACGTTGGTCAGAGCCTCCTGGATGATGCGGTAGGCGGTGAGGTCCACCGCGGGCGGCAGCGGCCTGGCTGTGCCGTCGTCGTGCATCGACACCTCCAGGCCCGAGCGGCGCAGCGCCGCCAGCAGCGCGGGGACCTGCGACAGCCCGGGCGCCGGGTCGGTGGGTGCGGACGTGTCGTCGGGCCGGCGCAGCAGACCGACGGTGGCCCGCAGCTCGTCGAGAGCGTGGCGGGTGGTCCTGACCAGTTCGTCCAGGCTCGTGCGGGTCTGCTCGGGGCGGGTGTCGAAGAGGTGGGCGGCGACGGTGGCCTGCGCGTTGGCGAGGGTGATCTGGTGGGCCACCAGGTCGTGCAGCTCGCGGGCGATGCGGACCCGTTCCTCGGCCACCTTCCGGCGCGCTTCGCGGTCCCTGCTTTCCTCGGCCCGGCGTGCCCGCTCCTCCACGACCGCCAGGTAGGCGCGCCGGTGCCGCGTCGAGCGCCCCAGCGACGCGGCCACGAGCAGCGACGCGGCCACGGTCACCAGCCTGCTCATGTCCTGCCACGAGAAGTCGGCTTCGAAGAAGGGGACGAAGCCGACCAGCAGCGCGGCCGACGGGAGCAGGACCGCGACCGCCACCCGCCGTTCGCTCCGCACGGCGAGCGAGTAGGCGCTGACGACGGCCGGGGCCACGATGAGCGGGGTCAGCAGCAGGCCGGTCGGTGCGACGAGCATGCCGCACGCGGTCGTGGCCATCGTGGTGGCCACGGGCGCGCGGTGCCGCGCCAGGAGCAGCCCGGACGACACCGCGGCGATGAGGTAGGCCGCCACCAGCGGCGGTGCCACCGTGTCGTCGACGTGCAGCCAGCCGCCGAGCAGGCAGACCACGAACGCCACCGCGACGACCGTGCCCTCCCGCCACCACTTCCCCGGAGGCGACACAAGGTCAGCGTACGGGACGGACACTCCGCACGCGGGGCCAAGCAGGCACGTGTAGTGCGTCCGCACCAGGAGCGGGCCGGGCTGGTCCGTGCGCACCAGGCGAAGACGATCCGGGCGAACGATGTGCGGGACCGCGGTTGGCGACAGGGTTGGTGGCGGAATCGTCCGGCGGCGGGCCGGACGGCGAAGCGGCGGGAAGAAACGTTGCACGACAGCGGAAACAGGACCGACGCGGTTCGGCTGACGGCCGTCCGCAAGGTCTACGGGCGGCGCGACCACCAGGTGGTGGCGCTCGACGACGTGACGACCCGGTTCGGCCGGGGCACGTTCACGGCGATCATGGGGCCGTCGGGCTCCGGCAAGAGCACCCTGCTGCAGTGCGCGGCCGGGCTCGACCAGCCGACGTCGGGTTCGGTGCTGCTCGAGGAGCACGAGCTCAGCGAGATGAACGAGACCGAGTTGACGAAGCTGCGGCGGGATCGGATCGGCTTCGTCTTCCAGGCGTTCAACCTGCTGCCGGTCCTGACCGTGCGGCAGAACGTGACGTTGCCGTTGCGGCTCGCCGGCCGCGATCCGGACCGGGGCCGGGTTTCGGACGCCCTCGACCAGGTCGGCCTGGGCGAGCGGGGCAACCACCGGCCGGCCGAGCTGTCCGGCGGGCAGCAGCAGCGGGTCGCCATCGCCCGCGCGTTGATCGGCGACCCCGCCGTCATCTTCGCCGACGAGCCGACCGGCGCACTGGACACGAGGACGGCGCGGGACATCCTCACGCTGCTGCGGCACTCGTCGCGGGCCGCCGGTCAGACGATCGTCATGGTGACCCACGATCCGGTCGCGGCGTCGTACGCCGACCGCGTCCTGTTCCTCGCCGACGGGCGGCTGGCCGGTGAGCTGCGCTCGCCGACCCCGCGAACCGTGGCCGACCGGATGACCCACCTGGGTGCCTTCGCCGACGAGGGCCCTCTCCCCCGGTTGGCGACGAACCGGGGAGGGCAGCGCTGATGCTGCGGTTCGCACTGCGCACACTGCGGTTCCGCGCGGGCATGTTCGTGGCGGCTTTCCTCGCCATGTTCTTCGCCGCGGCCATCATGATGGCCTGCGGCGGCCTCATCGAGACCGGCGTCCGCACCGCCGTCCCTCCGCAGCAGCTGGCCTCGGCCGATGTCGTCGTCGCCGGTGACCAGGAGTACCACGGCTCCGGCGGCGACCCCGACGAACCGCCGATCCTGCCCGAGCGGGTCCGGGTCGACGCGGGGCTGGCGGACAGGATCGCGGCGCTGCCCGGCGTGCGGGAGGCCGGGAGCTTCGTCTTCGAAGGTGACGCACCTGCCGGCACGGTCGACGCGATCGGTGTGGTGGCCGAGTCCGGAGTGGACATCGGCGAGCTCCGGGCGCGCGTCGACGCCGAGCTGGACAGCGGAACCGTCACGCTGGTCGGTGACGAACGCGGGCAGGCCGAACTGCGCGAGGCCAAGGCGAGCGGCGTCACGGTGATGGCCCTGGCCGGGGTCTTCACCGCCTTCGCGATCCTGGTGTCCGTCTTCGGGGTGGCGGCCATGCTCGGGCTCTCGATCGCCCAGCGCCGGCAGGACCTGGCGTTGCTGCGGGCCGTGGGCGCGACGCCTCGTCAACTGCGCGAGCTGATCTCCCGTGAGACGCTGCTGCTGTCCGTGGTCGCCACCGCGCTGGCCTACTTCCCGGGCAGGTTCCTGGGCGAGTTCGTGTTCGACCGGCTGGCCGAGCGCGGGATCGCCGCGGAGGGTGTGGTCTTCCACCAGGGCTGGATCCCGGCCGTGGCCGCCATGGCGGTGGCGATCCTCGCGGCATTGGCCGGTGCGCTGGGCGCCGGCAGAAGGGCGTCGCGCATCAAGCCGGCCCAGGCGCTCACGGAGGTCTCCGTCGAAGGCAAGCTGATCGGCGGCGGACGCCTGCTCCTGGCGGTGCTCTTCCTCGCCGCCGGGATCGCCCTGACCATCGTGACCATCGCCGTGATCAGTGGACCGCTGACGCCGGCCACCGGCGCACCTGCCGTGATCCTCCTCGCCATCGGGTTCGCCTTGCTGGCACCCGTGCTGACGAAGGTCACGACCTTCGCCGTGCAGTGGCCCGTGCGCGCGCTGGGTGGTGTGACCGGCCAGCTCGCCGTGCTCAACGCACGTGGCCACAGTGGCCGGCTGGCGGCGGTGATGGGGCCGGTCATCCTGCTGACCGCGGTGTCGACCGGCATGCTGTACCTGCAGACGACGAACGACGAGGCGGATCGGCGGAGCTTCGCCGACACCCTGGTCGCCGACGCCGTGGTGACCGCTCAGGACCGCGTCGACGCGGACCTGGTGGCACGGATCGACGACCTGCCGGGCGTCGCAGGCGCCTCGGCGTACGTCAGCAGCGTCGGCTTCATCGAGCACCCGGAGGACAGCTCACCCGCCAACGAGGGCTGGACCCTCCAGGGCGTCACCGCCGAGGGCGCCGACGCCACCACGCCGGTCGAGGTCACCGCGGGCGACCTCGCCGACCTGCACGACGACACGGTCGCTGTCGAGCACCGGCACGCCGACCGGCTGGGCGTCGACATCGGCGACACGATCACGCTGCGGATGGGCGACAACACCCCGCTCGACGTGCGGGTGGCCGCGCTGTTCGCCGCGCAGGACGACTACGACACGCTGTTGCTCCCGGCCGACACCCTGGCGGCGCACACCACCGATGGACACGCGAAGCGCATCCTCGTCAAAGCCGACGAGCACACCGACCCGGAGCGGTTGATCGCCGACCTGACCGAGGTGACCTCCGCCGCGGGCGGACTGACCGTGGCCGGCCGCGACGTCCTGCTCGGGGAGTACGACGACCAGAAGACGACCGCCAACTTCGCGATCTACATCATGGTGCTCATGATCGCGGGCTACGCGGCGATCACGGTGATCAACACGCTGGCGTCGAGCACGACGGCGAGGCGGCGGGAGTTCGGGCTGCAGCGGCTCGCGGGCTCGACCCGTGGTCAGGTGCTGCGGATGGTCGGCCTGGAGGGTGCGATCCTGGCCGTGAGCGGCATCGCGCTCGGCACCGTCGCCGTGCTCGGGATCCTGGTGCCGGTCAGCCTCAAGCGCCTCGACTCGGTACTGCCGGCCGGGTCTCCGTGGGTCTACGCGTCGACGGCCGCACTGACCGTGCTGCTGACGCTCGGAGCCATGCTCCTGCCCGCGTGGCGCGCGACGCGCGACCGGCCCGCCGAGGCGGCGCTCACCATCGAATAGACCGCCACCGAGGGCGAAACCGACGGCGGCCACGGGATGGTCGACCTGCCCCGCAAGGCCCACGACCTGATGATCGTCGGCGCTGGTCAGCGGCCAGGATCGTCGACGAGGAGCACCGCCGCCATGGCCTTCCTCGCCTCCGAGCAGAGCAGCTTCATCACCCGTTCAAGCCTGTACGTCGACGGCGGCTCGAACCAGATCCCAGTTCCGACGCCGCACACCCGGCAAGAATGGCGACCTCGCCGACGCCGGGGCCGCCATCCCCTCGACGGGAACGCTCCCGCGGACGGGCGCGAACACACCGTCGTCCGTGGTCAGATCTGGCCGATTCCGCCGTCGACGGGGAGGTCGATCCCGCTGACGAAGCTCGAGTCCGCGGAAGCGAGGAAGAGCGCCGCGGTGGCGATCTCGTGCTCGGCGCCGAGGCGGCCCACGGGTACCCGCGCGGCGATCTGTTCCTTGAACCCCGGCGGGAGGTCCGCGAACGCCGGGGTGTCGATCGCGGCAGGACTGAGGACGTTGACCCGGATCCCGCGCTCCTTCAGGTCGGTGGTCCAGGTCCGGGCGAACGACCGCAGCGCCGCTTTGCTCGCGGCGTACACCGTCGTTCCCGGATCACCCTTCTCCGCGGCGCCCGAGCCGATGAGCACGATCGAGGCGCCGTCGGACAGCAACGGCAAGAACTTCTGCACGGTGAAGAACGTCCCCCGCACGTTCACCCCGAACACGGCGTCGAACGACTCCTCGGTCACATCCCCGATCGCCTCGTTCCACGTCCAGGCCCCGGCGCTCGCGACGAGAACGTCGACCCGGCCCAGTTCGGCCGCCACGACATCGACCAGGCGGACCACGTCGGCGATCTCACCGACGTCACCGACCACACCGGTCACATCGTGGCCGATCGCGGCCACCGCCGCGTCCAACCGGTCCTGACGACGGCCGGTGATGACCACGTGTGCACCCTCCGCGACGAACAACTTCGCCGTCGCCAGTGCCAGTCCGGAGGTCGCCCCGGTGATCACCGCGACCTTCCCACCGAGCTTCGCCATGTCACTCCCCCTGTCTCAAAATGATGGTGCTCTCATTTTCAGTGCTTGCCGAGCCTATGAAAGATGAGGGAACTCTCAAAGTTGAGACATGTCACATTTTGTTAGGCTGGCCGCATGCCCTCCAGCAAGAACCCGCCGCCCACTCGTCGGGACGCCCACCGCAACCGCGAGCGGCTTCTCGAGTGCGCCCGGCGCGCGTTCGCCGAACGAGGCGCCGGGGCCGCCCTCGACGGCATCGCACGGGAGGCGGGTCTGGTGACCGGCACCCTCTACCGGCACTTCCCGACACGTACGGACCTGCTGTGGGCCGTTCTCGAACCGAAGCTGCGCCTCCTGCTCGACGAGGTACGGGCCTTGCCCGACCTGGAGCACCCGTGGGAGGCGTTTCGCAGCCTGTTGGAAGTCCTGTGTTCGGCCCAGGCCGGGGATCGGGCGTTCGGCGACTTCCTGGCGAAGCGGTTTCCCGCCGACGACCGCTCCGAGGCTGTGCACAGCGAGATCTGCGCACTCGCACAACGCGTTCTGGAGCGGGCACAGGAAGCCGGCGCCGTGCGCTCGGACGTCACCGGCGCCGACCTCTTCGTGTTGTTCTGGGCGAGCGGTCGAGTCGCCGAGGCCACGCGGCACGTTGCCCCGTCGATGTGGCGGCGGCACGTGTACCTGGCGATGGACGGGTTCCGGGCCTCGAACCGGCTCGACCTGCGGGAGCCCGCCTGGGACGCAGACCAGCTCTACCGGGCGATGGCCGTGCCCGGAGAACAGGCGGTCAGGACTTCCACGGCGAAGTAGCCCTCGGCGGCGAAGGAACCACCTTCGCCAGGGACCGTGCCGGAGGCGGAGCGACAATCGGCTTCACCATCGCCACCGCACGACTTCTGCCTGGTTGCCGACTTCACTGGTGCGTTGACCACTTGGTTCGCCGGGTTGGCCAGGCTGCTCGCGGGCGGCCCTGCCGTTGTCGGCGTTCGCCGCGGAAGCGGGCTCGCCCGCGAGCGTCCTTCACCGCGCTTGACACCTTAACAATGTTCAGGCACGGTCGACGCCAGACGAGGTGAACAAAGTTAAGGAGTCTCTGGTGCGCGCAGCAGTGGTCAGCAACCCGGACGCGCCGCAGACCTAGCGCTCCCCGGAACCGGAGAAAGAAGCCCTCGATGCGGGTCGGGTGTTCCCGGCTGCGCCTACCTGGAGAACTCATGGTGCAAGGCACGTCGGTAGCGCGCTCGTCGGGTGTCGCGGAAGACAGGTGGAGCGGTCGACTGGTCGGCTGGTTGATGATCCTCGTCGGGGCGAACCTGTTGGCCGACGTGGTCATCGTCGCCCCGCTGCTGGCGTTGCCGGACATGATGCGGCACTTCCAGACCGACCAGGCCGCGTGGCTCAACTCGAGCGCGATGCTGGCGGGTGCGATGTGGGCGCCGTTGCTCGGTCGCACCGCCGACATCCACGGCAAGCGCCGGATCCTCGTCGTCACCATGCTCGTCACGCTTGCGGGATCGCTGGTCTGCCTGGTCGCGCCGAACGTCGTCGTCTTCGTGCTCGGGCGGTTCCTGCAGGGGGCGGCCATGGGAGCGGTGCTGCTCACGGTGGCGATCACCCGCCAGGTCTGCACCCCACGGGTCGGGATGGCCGCCGTCGGCGTCGTGACCACAGGCGCGTCGGCACTGGGGATTCCCGCGATGTTCCTGCTGAACCCGGCGATCGACGCGTTCGGCTACCGGAGCGTCTTCGTCGTCGCCACCGCTCTCGCGATGGTCTGCGCGGTCACCGTGCGGCTGTTCGTCCCGGAACCGCCGATCCGCTCCGGCGGGTCGGTCGACGTCGCCGGGGCGCTGCTGCTCGGTTCCGGTCTGGTCGCGGTGCTCGGTGGCGTCAGCATGGGCCCGGACGTGGGCTGGGCGAACCCGGGTCTGCTGGCCGCGCTGGTCGGCGGCGTCATCGCGCTGGTCGCCGGGGTGCGGCACGTGCTGCGGGTCCCCGAGCCGATCGTCGACCTGCGTGGGCACAGCGGGTCGCTGGCGTTGACGCTGGGAGCGGTGGCGCTCACGGCCGGCGCGGTGCAGAGCATGCTGCAGCTGAAGAGCCTCGTCGCGGAAGTGCCGCCCGAGCTCGGCCTCGGCTACGGCCTCGGCGGTGGCGACGTGGTGCTCGCGTTGTTCGTGCTGTCCGCGGTCGGGATCATGATCGGCGGTCCGGTGTCGGGTGTCCTCGCGTCCCGGATCGGTCCGGCGCGCACGCTGCTCGCCGGTATCGCGGTAGGCCTGCTGGCCACGTTCGGGATGCTCGTGGGCGTCTCGGTGCTCCCGGTCGGGCTGGTCTGCGCCACCCTGCTCGGTGTGGCCGCCGGCGCGGGCATCGCCTCCAGCTTCAACCTGGCGACCGTCTTGACGCCGCCCGAAAACCACGGTGCGATCGGCAGCCTGGTGGCGGTCGTGCTCTGCGTCGGGTCGGTCGTGCTCAACGTCGTCGGCGTGATGGTGCTCAACGCGACAGCCACCGACACGCTCGTCGCGGAGGTCGCCGCGAACTCCCTGACCGGGGTGCGGCTCTACATCCTGATGGGTGGCGCGGCGCTCGTCGCGGCCGCGGTGCTCGCGACGGTGCTGGTGCGCAGGCGCGGGTGAGTCAGGCGATCGGCCGGGCGGCGATCCCGTCGAGGACCATGCCGAGGTGCCGTTCGAACCGCTGGTCGCCCTCGTCCTGGAGGTGCCCGGCCCGCTTGACGAGTGACGCGCCTTCGCCGAGCCAGGCCTCGCGCGCGGTGACCGAGTAGCGCGTCGGATCGGTCTCGGCGGATTGGCGTCGTTCCTGTTCCTCGATGACGAAGCCGACGACGAACGCGGTGACCAGGTCGACGGCGTCGTCGGCGTGGTCGGGCTTCCAGCCGGCTGCGGTCCAGCGCTCGAACAACGGCTCCTTCATGCGGACCACGTCCGGGTCGGTGATCCGGGTGCCGCTGAAGATGCGGGCCCCGTCGCGGTGGAGCAGGTACTCCGAGCGCAGCACGCGGGCGTAGGCGGTGAGGTCGTCACGCCACCCGTCTCCCGGCGGGATCGCGGCGAAGGCGCCGGCCACGCGGCGCATGACCTCGGTGGCCATCTCGTCGAGCAGTTCCTGCTTGTTGCGCACGTGCCAGTAGAGGGCGGGGGCGCGGACGTCGAGCCGGGCGGCGAGCGCGCGGACGGTGAGGGCGTCCATGCCCTGGTCGTCGAGGAGTTCGAGCGCCGCCGTGACGATCCGTTCCCGGGTGATGCCCTTGGTCATGGTTGACACCTTAACGGCGTTCAGGCACGCTGGACACATCCTTGAACTAAGTTAAGGAGCCGGGAAATGCGTGCTGCGATCGTCACTGCCCCCGATGCGTCACCCGTCTGCGGTGACTTCCCCGACCCGGTGATCCCGCCCGGTCACGAGCCGCTGCACCTCGTTGGGGCCGGCCTGCACAACATCGTCCGCGGGCTGGCCACCGGCCGGCACTACGGCCGCGGCCAGATGACGTATCCGCTGGTGCCTGGCATCGACGCGGTCGCCCGCACCGGTGACGGGCGCCTGGTCTACACCGGCTACGCGCGTCCGCCGTTCGGGACGATGGCCGAGCGGCTGGTCGCCCCCTTCCAGGCGGAGGTGCCGGCGGGGGCGGATCCGCTCGCGATCGCCGCGGGCATGAACCCCGGCCTGTCGGGCTGGATGGTCCTCACCGCGCGGCGCAAGGAAGTGGGGACGTTGGGCACCGTGCTGGTGCTGGGCGCCACGGGGATGTCGGGCAGTCTTGCGGTGCAGGGGGCTTTGGCGCTCGGGGCGGAGCGGGTCGTCGCCGCCGGGCGCGATCCGGAGGCGCTGGAGCGACTGCGCGGCGCGGGAGCGGCGACCGTGTCGCTGGCCCACGACGGACCCGACGGCCTGGAGAAGGCGCTGGCTGATGCGGTGTCCGAGACGTCGCCCGGTCTCGTGCTGGACTACCTGTGGGGACCCGTCGCCGAGGCCACCTTCGCCGCGCTGGGTCGCGGCGGCGAGGACGCCGAGGCAGACACGGCCTACGTGCAGATCGGCTCGCTCGCGGGCCTGGAGGCGTCGCTGCCGGCGGACCTGCTGCGCAGCAGGCGGATCCGCATCACCGGGAGCGGCGTCGGATCGCGGTCCGCCGAGGAGATGCTCGCCGAGGCGCCCGAGGTCATGGCCCGCTTCGCCGACGGGTCCCTGCACCTGCCCTACACCGCTTTCCCGCTGAGCCGGGTCGGTGAGGCGTGGGCGCACACCGGCCGCAGCCGCGCCGTCGTCGTCCCGGACTGAGCCATCCCGCAGAACGTGATCGGAGGGAGGAAGCCATGCAGAAGAGGGCACTGGTGGTGGGGCTCGGGATCGCGGGGATGTCCGCGGCCATCGGGCTGCGCCGGGCGGGGTGGACGCCGGTGATCGTCGAACGAGCAGCCGAGCGTCGGACGGAGGGTTACTACATCTTCATGTTCCCGGAGGGCGTGCGGGCCGTGGCCGACCTGGGGATCGCCGAGCACCTGCACACCCGCAACCCGGACTGGCGACCGGGCGGGAACTCGTGGTCAGTGGATCGTCGGGGCAGGCGGAGACCGGTTCTGGGCTTGCTGGACGCGCCCGGCGGGCTGGCCGCGGTGCTGCGCGGCGACATCGAGGCCGCGTTGTGGCAGGGCATCACCGGCGACGGGACCGAGGACCCGGTCGAGGTGCGGTTCGCGACCACTCCGGTCGAGATCACCGAGGGCGCAGGCGGGGTGCAGGTCCTGCTCGAGGACGCCGGCAGCGGGCAGCAGTACCGCGAGGACTTCGATCTCGTGGTCGGCGCGGACGGGATGCGCTCGAGCGTGCGCCGGATGGTGTTCGGTCCGGACGAGGACTACCTGGCGAACTGGAAGGCGATGATCTGCGCGTTCCAACTGAAGGAGCAGGTGCCCTCCTACGAGGCGAGCGACAGCATCATCGTCTCGCGCCCCAAGCGTGCGATGTGGGTGTTCGGACTCGCCGACCACGCGCCCTGCGCGTGGCTGACCTACCGCACCGAGGACATCCCGGACCGGTTCGCCGGGCCGTCGATCGAGCAGGTGCGCGCGGCCTTCTCCGGGATGTACGACAACCCCGTGGTGCGTCACGTCCTGCACTCCCTGGAGCAGGCCCCTGACCACGTGTTCGACTCGATCCACCAGGTGAGGATGCCCCGGTGGAGCAAGGGTCGGGTCGTGCTGGTGGGCGACGCGGCGTGGTGCATGAACACCTACTCGGCCATGGGCTCCTCGTCCTCGCTGCGCGGCGGGGCCGCGCTGGGCGTGGCCCTGCGGGAGCACCCCGAGGACCTCGCCGCCGCTCTGGACGCCTGGGAGACCCGCCTGCGGCCCTACATCACCCGCCAGCAGCGCTCCGCACGGATCAAGCAACAGAGGTTCGTCCCGTCCAGCCGCCCGGTCGAGGTGCTGGTTTCGGGTGTTCTCGAGCTGATCCGCAGGGTCGTCCACCGCCGGATGGCGGCGGAGTACACCGCATCGTCGGCCCTGTCCGGCACGGCGCGGTGACCGCCATGCGGAAGAGGGTGTTGGTGGTGGGGCTCGGGATCGCGGGGATGTCCGCGGCGATCGGGCTGCGCCGGGCCGGGTGGACGCCGGTGATCGTCGAACGGGCGCCCGAGCGGCGTACCGGGGGCTACTTCGTCGGGCTGTTCCCGGAAGGCCGGCGGGCCGCGGTCGACCTGGGCATCGCCGACCACCTGCACACCCGCAACCCGGAACGGAAGGCGGGCGCGAACACGTGGTCGCTGGATCGCCGGGGCAGGCGCAGGCCGGCCCTGGGATTCCTGGACCAGCCCGGTGAACCCGCAGCGGTACTGCGCGGGGACATCGAGGCCGCGCTGTGGCAGAGCAGCACCGGCGTCGAGGTGCGGTTCGGGACCACTCCGGTCGCGATCACCGACGGTCCTGCCGAAGTGCAGGTCCTGCTCGAGGACGCCGGCACCGGGCAGCGGTACCGCGAGGACTTCGATCTCGTGGTCGGCGCGGACGGGATGCGCTCGAGCGTGCGCCGGATGGTGTTCGGTCCGGACGAGGACTACCTGACCAAGTGGAACGCGATGATCTGCGCCTTCCAACTGAAGGAGCAGGTGCCCTCCTACGCGGCGAGTGACAGCATCATCATTGCGCGCGCGAAGCGGGCGGTGTGGGTCTTCGGGCTCGCCGACCACGCGCCCACCGCACTGCTGACCTACCGGACGACGGACATCCAGGACCAGTTCGGCGGGTCGCGGGTCGATCGGCTGCGCTCGGTCTTCTCGCGCATGGACGATCCCGTGGTGCGGCACGTCCTGGACTCCCTGGAAGAGGCCCCGGACCACCTGTTCGACTCGGTGCACCAGGTGCGGATGCCCCGGTGGAGCAAGGGCCGGGTCGTACTGGTGGGGGACGCCGCGTGGTGCTTGAACCTCTACTCGGGCATGGGTGCCACGTCGTCGCTGCGCGGCGGGGCCGCGCTGGGCGTGGCCCTGCGGGAGCACCCCGACGACCTCGCCGCCGCTCTGGACGCCTGGGAGGGCGGGCTGCGGCCGTTCATCACCAAGCACCAGCGCACCGCGCGCCTCAAGCAGCAGATGTTCGTCCCCTCCAGTCGTCGGGCCGAGGCGCTGCGCTCGGTCCTCCTCGGTCTGGCCCGCAGAATCCGCGGCCGACGGCAGGCGGCTGAGGCGGCGCTGTCCGGCACGTCGCGGTGAGGACGACGTCCGCGTCGAGGAGGAGAGGGGATCCGCCATGACAAGGCGTGACGCCACGGCTTGGGGCACCCGCGCAACCAGCTCACCAAGCCGACCAAGCGGCTTCCCTTGCCGGCCTGAGGCAACGGGCACCCAGCCCCGTGGTCACTTCCCGCGCCATTCGTCCGCGTGCTCCGAGACGAACCGCGCGAAGGTGCGGGGCGGCCGGCCGGTCAGGTCGAGTACCGTCGTGCTGACGCGGTCTTCCCGCCCGCGCCGGATCCCGTCCTCGACGGTCGCGAGGGCAGCGGCGAACTCGGCGGGCAGTCCGGCGGCCCGGTAAGCCGCGGCCTGCTCGTCCGGCTCGATTTGCCGCACCCGGATCCGGCGGCCCGTCTGGGCGGTGATGGCTTCCGCGGTGTCGCCATAGCTCAGACCCTCGGGCCCGGTGAGCAGGAGATCGTCGCCCGCGGCGCGGACTTCGGGATCCCCCAGCAAGGCCGCTGCGGAAGCCGCGACGTCCCGGACGTCGATCCATCCCACCTTGCCGTCGCCGGCCGCGGTGCGGATCTCGCCGAGCCGGTGGATGCCTTCCCCCAGCGGGTGCGGGCGCAGGAAGTTCTGCATGAACCCCGACGGGCGCAGCACCACCCAGCCCGGCTCGGCCCGCACCTGTGCCGCCAGTTCCAGCGCGCTGGGCGCGTTCGGCAGGACGATGGCGGAACCGAGCAGCACGACCCGGCGCACGCCGGACCGCCGGGCCTGGCGCAGGAAAGGCCCGGCCAAGGGCAAGGGGTCGACGCTTTCCACCGGGGGAACCAGGAAGACGCGATCCATGCCGCGCAGCGCGGCTTCGTGCGTGCTCGGGTCCTCCCAAGCGAATCGGATCGCGTCGGGATCGCCGGCGGAGGGGCGCCGGCTCGCGATCCGCACCGGTACCCCCGCCCCGCGAAGCCGTTCGACGAGTGCCGCACCGGTCTTCCCGGTGCCTCCGGTCACGAGCACCCCGGTCACGAGGCACCGTCCGGGTCGAGCGAAGCGATCAGCTCGGGCAGCCGCCCGGCCGCGCGAGCCGTCGCCAGCGGACTCCAGTAGTCGCGATACACCGTGATCCGGTCATCGCGCACCGTCAGCACGACGACGTAATCCAGCCGGTAACGCTCGCCGGTGCGAACCGTGCGGCCCTCGGCCGTCCACTCGATCACCGCGGTATCCGCGTCCTCGGTCGGACGCACGGTGAGCGCGGCGACTTCCCGCATATCGAGCAGTTCCGGGTATCCGGCCAGGTAACCGCGGACTTCTTCGCGCCCCATCAGGCGCCGCGGCGCATCGCCGGCGGCGAAGGGGAACTCCGCGGTGCCATCCACAGCCCAAAGATCCGCGACAGCGTCCATCTCCTTCTTCAGCATCAGGTCGAGCAGACGCCGGAAAACTTCCTCCGGTGCACTGGGCACGTCATCCTCCTCGGGAACTCTGCTTGCCGGACCAGCGTGCCCAGCAGGCAAGCACCCGAGGAACCCACGCTTCAGCCCCGGACTGCCAGGGGGAGGTCAAGCCGGACGCCGCCTGGGATGATGGCGGTGTGTCCGGACAAGAGCTCGCCGATTTCCTCCGCCGCCGCCGGGAGAACCTGCGACCGGAGGCCGCCGCGCGGGCGCACGGACCGGGGCAGCGTGCCCGGCGCACCCCTGGTCTGCGCCGCGAGGAGGTGGCGGCTTGGGCGCAGGTGTCGGTCAGCTACTACGAGCGGCTGGAGCAGGCACGTGCCTCCCGCCCGTCTCCGCAGGTGCTCGACGCGCTGGCGACAGCCCTTCAGCTCACCGGAGCGGAGCGCGAGCACCTGGCCAGGCTGGCCGGCCAGATCCTGCCCGACGCGCACAGCGAGCCCGAGCGAATCCCCGATGGAGCGCGTGCGCTCCTCGACCGGCTCGGCGCCATTCCGGCCTACATCGTGAACAGCAGGCAGGACATCGTCGCCTGGAACCGCGCGGCGGTGGCCTTGATCACGGACTTCGGCCAGTTGGCACCCGGCGAACGCAACGCCGTCCGGCTTGCCCTGGTGCTGGCCGGCACCCTGTGCGACGCCGCACCGGAGGCGGAAGCGACGTTCGCGCGGCAATCCGCCTCGCAATTGCGCACGGCCGCCCTGAAGCACCCCGCCGACCGCGAGCTGGCTGAACTGATCAACGAGTTCGCCGCCCACGACGCCGATTTCGCCGCCGGCTGGCGTGACCACGACGTGCGCCCCATCCCCGCCGTCCGCAAGCGGGTGAAGCACCCGGCTTTGGGAGAGCTGGAGCTGGATCGGACCACCCTGCTGTTCCCGGGCGCCGGACACACCCTGGTGATGTACACGGCCGAGCCGGGCAGCTCGAGCGCCGCCGCCCTCGATCGCCTCAGCTGACGAAAGAGCAAAGAGCCCGCAGCCAGGATCGAAACCCCGGCTCCGACGAAGGACGCGGCACTGCGGCGGAGCCGGCTCGCGTGACGGACCGGAACCCCGCCACCGTGCACCGGCAGCTCGGCCGACTGCGCTCGCGGCGTACTGAGCCGGCCCTCGACCGGCCGTTGTCGATCAGCTGGTGGAGGGCTTCAGGGGCATGAACTCGGGCAGCGTGAGGGCCGAATGAGCCGGTCGCGGCTCGGCGGAGGGCGTGGTGCCGAGCTTGCGCAGCCTCTCGTTGCGCTGTTCCAGGGCCTGAGCGGTGGTCGGGAAGAGCGTGGCGCCGCCCTCGCCGACCAGCCCCTGGTTCGCGGCCACGAACTCACGCGTGCCGTCTTCATAGGCGGCGAGCCCGGTGGTGTGGTCCCGCCCGGCCAGGGAACCGGCGAGCATGTACGCGCCGACGAGCGCGAGGCTGGAGCCCTGTCCGGTGAGGAACGAAGGCGCGTACGCGGCGTCGCCCGCCAGCGCGACCCTGCCGCGGTGCCAGCGGGGCATGCGGATCTGGCTGACACCGTCGAAGAACACGTCGTCCGCCTCGTGCATGGCGGCCAGCATTCCGGGGACCTCCCAACCCGCGTCGGCGAAGACCTCGGCGACGAGATCCCGTTGTGCTTCCGGGTTCGCGAACACGTCGGACGGCGGTTCCGGCCGGGCGAAGTTCAGGAAGGCGTGCACCTCGTCGTCCTCCCCCACGGCGTAGAGCGCCGCCGACCGGCCCGGGGTGTTCCACATGACGGTCTCGTGGGAGAGCCCGAAGGTGTTGCGCATGCGGAACACGGCGAAGCAGTAGCCGAGGTACCGGCGGAACCGCTCTTCGGGGCCGAACACGAGTTCCCGGGTCCGGGAATGCGCACCGTCCGCACCCAACACCAGGTCGAACGTGCGTTGGCCGCCGCCGCGGAAAGTGACGTCGACCCCGTCGCCGGACTGGACGAGGGTGTCGACCGAGTCGTTGAACAGGAACTCCACGTCGTCGCGGACCGCCAGGTAAAGCGCGTCGGTCAGGTCCCCGCGCCGCACCTCCAGGTCCCTTCCCCTCGCACCTCCGGTGACCGCGTGCGGGTGGACCGAGGCCACCTCACCGCCGTTCCCGTCGAGGAAGGTCAGCCGGCGCAGTTCGATGTGCGCGTCGCGCAATCGTGGGAGAATCCCCATCCTCCGGACGACCTCCAGCGCGGTGCCGCGGACGTCGACGGGATAACCACCGCTGCGAACCGCAGCCGCCCGCTCCACCACCGTGACCGCGTATCCGTAGCGGGTCAGCCAGTACGCGAGCGTGGGACCGGCGATGCCGGCACCGGAAACCAGCACCCTGCCCTTCGGGGTGCTGCGAACGTCGTTCAGGTGAGTGGTGAAGATCATGCCTTGACTCCCTTGTGCATGGTGCGGGTGACGAGCAGGGCCAGCGCCGTGACGGCGCCGGCGATGACGAATCCGGTCATGTACGACGATTCGGCCGCCACGTCCGACCCCGACGGGGTCCCGGCGGCGAGGAGCACGCCACCGAACATCCCGCCCGAGGCCATCCCGAGCACGCGGGTCACCAGGATCAGGCTGGTGGCGACGCCGGTCTCGTTCGGCGCGACGGAGGTCGCGATGCCCGTCGTCATCGCGGTGACGACCAGGCCGTTGGCCAGGGCGACCAGTGCCTTGCCGACCACGAGGTGCCACGCCTCGGTGTGCACGACCGCCATGCCGACCAGGGCCAGGGTCATGATGACGACCCCGGCGGTGGCCACGGCACGTGAGCCGGAACGCCGCTCCCAGCTCCCGCCCACCGGTCCGGCCAACGTCGCGACCACGGTGCCGGGCAACAGGAACAAGCCGATCTCGGTGGCACCGGCCCCGAAGCCATACCCGTCACCGGGCGCGCTCCACAGCTGCGTGACGAGGAAGATCGCCATCGAGGTGCCGACGCAGATCATGAACGTCGCCACGCCCGACTTCCACATCATGGGCCGGGCCAGCAAGCGCAGATCGATCAGCGGCGAGGCCGCGCGACGCTCGACGGCGATCCAGCCGGCCACCAGTGCGACCAGCAGCACGACGAGGCCGCAAAGCGCGAGCGGCTGCGAAGCGAGGTCGAGCGCGAAGTCGATCGTGAGCATGAGCGTGATCAGCACCCCGCTCAACAGGACCAGCCCGGGCCAGTCGACCCCGGCGTCGCCCGACCCGTCTGCCGAATCCGCCGGCACCAACCGGTTCACGAGAAGGGTGGCCACGATGACGGCGATCGTCGGCAGCGCGAACATCCAGTGCCGGGACAGCTGTTCCGCCACGGGCCCGGCCAGCAGCATGCCCACCATCCCGCCTCCCACGAACAGGCCACTGACCACGCCGATGGCCGCCTTCGACTCTCCTGCGGACAGGTGCTTGCGCACGACGATGAACGACAGGGGCAGCGCGCCGACCATCGCGCCCTGCAGGACCTGGCCGGCCAGCAGCACGGGCAGACTCGGCGCGAGTGCGGACACCACGCCGCCGACGCACACCACGATCATCAGCCGGACCAGGACACGTTTTCCGCCGTAGCGGTCGCCGAACCTGCCCGCCAACGGTGTGACGAGTGCGCCGGTGATCGGGAGCAGGATGCTGAGCAGTGCCCCTCCGGTGGGCCCCATGCCCAGTTCGCGTTGCAAGAGCGGCACCGTCGGCTGCACCACCGACTCCAGGGCGCCACTGGCGAGGGCCAGCATGCCGAGAGCCCCGACCGCGGCCCTCCCGGCCCGCACCGGAGCAGCCAGGGTGGTGGTCATGGGAATCCTTTCCGTGACGGGAAAGTGACCTTGCGGACGGCCGTCAGCCGAACCGCGTCGGTCCTGTTTCCGCTGTCGTGCAACGTTTCTTCCCGCCGCTTCGCCGTCCGGCCCGCCGCCGGACGATTCCGCCACCAACCCTGTCGCCAACCGCGGTCCCGCACATCGTTCGCCCGGATCGTCTTCGCCTGGTGCGCACGGACCAGCCCGGCCCGCTCCTGGTGCGGACGCACTACACGCGTACGGGCGGCCGTCCCTGGACGTGGGGTTGTCCCCTGACGCCGACAGCGTCGGCCGTGATTCCGGTTCGTGGCGAGACGCGGTTCTTCGCATCCTCAAGCTGAACGGTCGAGTGATGTACACCGACGGCCGCTCACGGCCGATGAACCCTTCACCGTTCGCGCCCACGTACAGCGCGCCATGACCAACCTGGAGGCACGCGACCGCGCGCAACTCGTCGTCATCGCCCACCAGACCGCTCTGGTGACCGGAACGGGGAGTCCCGCCTGGACGAGGGAGTCATGACTGTCGCGCAACCGCACGGCGGCCAGATCCATGCGCCAGTTCGCCAGACGTGCGAGCTGACGAGGAGTTGCCGTGGACGAACAGCCGCCGTGGCCTGCCGGCGCAGATGTCCCTATCCACACCGGACCCGGAGGCCGCCCCTCATTCCAAGATAATCCGACTCAGTGTCGGACCTTTCGCACCACGCAGGGCAGTACAACTAGTCGGGGTGCGGCGTGAACTCCTGGGTGCCGATGACGGCGAGCAACTCCAACTTGTCGACGCTGTCGGTGCCCAGCGCGGGGGTGAACCACAGCAGGCGCTGACGACCGTCCTCGCTGAACAGGGTGAGGCAGTTGACCTCGACCAGGCCGAGCGCGGGATGGGCGATGCGCTTGCGGTCGTCGCGGCGGAACGCCACGTCGTGCTCGGCCCACAGCCCGGCGAACTCGGCGGAGCGGTCGAGGAGTCCGGCGACGAGCGCGCTCGCCCCGGTGTCCTTGGCGTCGCGGCGAGCGGCGGCGGCCCGCAGGTCGGCGGCGAACGCCTTGGATTGGGCCGGGTGGTCCTCCTCGGGGTAGAGCCGCCGCGCCTCGGGGTCGGTGAACCAGCGGTAGACGAAACTGGCTTCCTCGCCCCGGAAGTGGGACTGGTCCCCGAGCAGCGCGATGGCGAGCGGGTTCTGCACGAGCGTCACGTGCAGGTCGGTGATCACCTGCGCGGGGGTGGAGGTCAACCGGGTGAGCAGGTCGAGCATTCCGGGGTGCACGTGCGAGCCCGCGCCGCCAGGCGGCACCGGCCGGTTGGCCAGGTGGTAGAGGTGGTCGCGCTCGTCGGCGGTCAGGCGCAACGCACGCGCCAGCGCCGCCAGCATCTGTTCCGACGGCTGCGACCCGGCTCCGCGTTCCAGCTCGTTGTAGTAGTCCACCGACGCCCCGGCAAGGTGGGCGACCTCCTCTCGGCGCAGTCCCGGCACGCGCCGCCGCGGCCCGGAGACCAGTCCGACCTCCTCGGGGCGGATGCGCTCACGCCGCGAGCGGAGGAACGCGCCCAGCTCGGCGTACTTCATCGAGTTCACGTCCTCCAGTCTGCAGTGGAGCGGGCCACGGACACAGGGGACGGCGTCCCCTGTCACCGGTCCGCACGGTCCTGCACGGTGGAGGCATGACAAACACCGACCCCACTGTCGGACGAGTCGCCATCGTCACCGGGGGTTCGCGCGGCATCGGTCGGGCGGTCGCCCGCAGGCTCGCCGCGGACGGACTGGCCGTCGTCGTCAACTACGCCGGGGAGGACAACGCCGCGGCGGAGACCGTGCACGCGATCACCGCCGCGGGCGGGAACGCGACCGCGGTCCGCGCCGACGTGGCCGACGAGACCGCGGTGGAGGAGCTGTTCGACCGCACCGAGAGCGAGTACGGGGGCGTTGACGTCGTGGTCAACTCCGCGGGCCGCCTCGCCCTGTCCCCCATCGCCGAGCTTGATCTGGACGTGCTGGACCGGTTGCACCGCGTCAACATCCGCGGCGCCTTCGTCGTCGCGCGGCAAGCCGCTCAACGGCTGCGCACGGGCGGCGCCTTCGTCAGCTTCTCGACCTCCGTGGTGGGCACGCAGTTCCCCGGCTACGGCGCGTACGTCGCGAGCAAGGCCGCGGTCGAGGCGATCACCCTGATCCTCGCCCGCGAGCTGCGCGGACGCGGGATCACCGTCAACACGGTCGCGCCCGGCCCGACGGCCACCGAAATGTTCCTGGACGGCAAAACCGAGGAACAGGTGGCGGCGCTGGCCAAGGCGCCACCACTGGAGCGACTGGGCACCCCGGAGGACATCGCGGGCGTCGTCGCCTTCCTGACCGGCCCCGAGGGCCGCTGGGTCAACGGCCAGGTCCTGCGCGCCAACGGCGGCCTGGTCTGACACCGCACTGAACAACAACGAGGAGAACACCTGTGCCATTCGCCAACTTCAAGGTCCCCGCGGGCACCATCAGCGCCGAGGACAAGAAGAAGCTCGTCGAGCGAACCACCGAGCTGTACGTCGAGATCTACGGAGAACGCGCCCGGCCGACCACGGTCGTGCTCGTCGACGAGGTCGAGGACGGCGGCTGGGGCGTCGGGGGCCACGTCCTGACCGCCGCGATGCTCAACAGCAACGCCTGACACGCCCCGCGTACGTCGGCGGACGGCCTGACGTCCCACCGGACGCCGGGCCGTCCGCCGACGGCTCGCCCCCGTTCGACGGACACCAGAGATCCGCAACTGCGTGCGCAACCCGACCTCCGGTCCAGGTGTTCGGCTCCGTGGTGGAGGTGCGGACCGCCGTCGAGCGCGGCGAGGTGAGCGCCGGCTGGGCAACCGCCTTGTGGCACGCCGAGGAGCGAGTGAAACGCCTGCGGCGCCGACCACTCGAAGGTCGTGGGCGAAGCGGGCTCGAAACCCACGCCGGCCGCGTCCGACCACCTGCCCGTACCCGCGCGAGGTTCACCGGTTGCCGCCCAGCGAGACGGGCATCGGCAGCTCGGCATGTCCGTCCGCCGACGGTGCGGTGCCGTGGTGCCGGCGCGCGGCCTGCAGGTAGTGGTCGAGCTGGCACAGGCCGTCGTCGGGGCGGTAGGTGAGGGCGTCGAGCACTTCGGGGATCAGGGCGACCGGATCGGTCAGTCGGTCGTAGATCTGTTCGGCGGCCTCCCGGTGGCGGCGGGCCATGATTCCGGGGTCGAGGAAGTACGGCACGCGGAGGCCGGCGTCGACCGAGGCGTCGACTTCATGCCTGATGAACACCTCGACGGACTCCTCGACGGTCGTTCGCTGAATCGGGAGGCGTTCCACGGCGAAACAGCCGAAATGCGGGTCCCCGGCGGCTCCGCGCAGGAGCACGTCGGTGACGTGGCGGGCGATCACCGGCGAGCTGTGGAAGCCATCGCGGTAAGTGCCGGTGGCAAGCACCAACCCCGCGTGCGAGGCGACCGTGCCGATCAGGGGAAACCCGTCGAGGGCGATGGGACGCCGCCCGGTTGACCACCGCGTGATCTGGGAAGTGCCAAGCCGGTGATCGAACTGCTCGCAGGCGTCCTTCAACAAGCTGAAGGTGACTCCCACACCAGGGCCGGCGGCAGGGTGGAAGTGGAGGATGTTCGTCGCCCCGATGTACTCGTGGCCGCGCTCGGCCAACGGGACCAGGTGTATCCCGCACCCACCGACCGCGTTGGGGGTGCGCACCACGTGGGCGAAGCCGGGGAAGGCCCGGCGGCGGGTCTGCACCGCGAGTCCGGTGCTGTGCAGCAGCGGCGGGACGGAGCCTGCGGGCAGTCGCTCGATGAACTCCTGGGTGAGGCTGCCTGCGGCCGGCACCACGTTAGGTGCGGCGATCGACTCCCCGCCGGCGAGGCGCACACCGCGTACACGACCGCCGGCCGCGTCCAACTCGTGCACGGTGGCGGGGATGATGTCGACGCCGTTCGCGCGCACCGCATCCTCCAGCAACGCGAGCACCGCTCTGCACGGGCAAGGGCTGTGGAACCTGCGCGGACCGCGTGCCCGCGGTAGTGCCCGGTAGCCATGACCCGAAAACCTTCGCATGCGGATGTGAGTGTGGTCACCCGGGCCAGGCTCTGGCGGGCCACCGGAACCTCCGTACACATTCGGTTGATGCGACATGCCGAGGCGAGGTGAAGCGGTGCCGCGGAATCGTCACGTCGCCTTCAACCCGGCCGGCCGGGCCAGGACCCGTGGCGCCAACTCCGACGGGACGAACCGGTTGTCGACCCAGCGGTCCCGTGCGTCGGGCTTCATCGAGGCGTAGAACTCTTGACACCCCACAGGGCCATGTCGGCGCCGCCGGCCACCCGGCAGGCAGGTGCGATTGCGGCACGGAGCGGTCCAGGGGCCACCACGCGAGGTCCGGTGACCCGGTCGCGTCCGAAGGACGTCGTCTCGGTCAAGCGGCAGCAGATGGGCTCCGATGGCGCGCGTCAGCCCGATCGCAGCCGCCTCCAGCTCCCGGCACACGGCCGACCCGCAGGTGACAACGAGCGGGACCGGCGGACCCGGGCAGTCGACCGCCGCGATCGCCTGCGGCCACCCGAGCCCAGCGTTCAGAGCTCGACCGGCGGTGCGGGTGCGCGTCCCGTGCCGGTGTGGCGGGGGGCGGGCCAGGAGGCGAGGTCCGCCGGGTCGGTCGGGGCGGTGGGGCACAGGACGTAGTGGCGTGGGGTGAGGACCGCCGGGTGGTCGGGAAGTGCGGCCATGCAGCGGGCGTGGGCCTGTTCAGGGGTGCTGACTTGGTCCGTGATGGTCACGTAGGCCACCAAGGGGTGACCGTTGGCTTCGGCGAAGACCCGGGTGACGGCCGGGGCCAGGGCGTCGTCCAAGAGGGACTGGACCTGGCGCAGGTCGACCCGGCACGAGTCGAGCAGCAGCCAGTTCGCCGAGCGCTCGGCCGTCGGCAACCCGATGAGGTCGTGCATCCGCGCGGTGGTCAGGTCTTCGTGTGCTGCGGCCACCAGGACGCGCTCGAACGCCAGCAGCAGTGACTCCGCTTCCTGACGCGGGACCACGCCGTCGTCCTCGACCCACAGGTCGAGCACCAGCCGCTCGTCGAGTTGGTTGAGGTTGAAGCGGACCGGTTTCGCGTTGCGCTGCACCGGACGCCAGCGCAGCTCGGTGTGGGCGAGTGCGGCCCGGAGTTCGTCGGTGCCGGGCAAGGCGCCGGGCGAGGTACCGGGACCGGGCTCGGGGGCGAGGTTGTTGAACAGCGGTTCGTAGCGGAACAGCAGGCCGCGTTCGTGGGCTATCCGCTCGTCCAGCCGGGCTCGTTCGGCCGCGTCGTACCGGGCGTGCCTGCTGGCCTCCAGGACCGCGGTCCACGTGTGCGCGACCAGCGCGTCGAAGTCGCGCCCGGCGACGCCGACGGAGGCGATCGTGCCCTGGGCCAGCGAGCCGACGTAGTCGAGCAGGTGGCGGTCGAAGCGGTTGCCCGACATCAGGGGCAGCACGATCTCCTCGTCGCCGGTGCGGTGGGCCAGCACAGCGCAGATCGCGGCCAGCACGACGCTCTGCCGGCTGGCGCGGGTGCGGGCCGCCACCCGGCGCACCGCCGTGGCGGCGGCCGGTGAGGACAGCTCCACGGCCAGCGGATCGCCGCCGGGGCTGGTGTCGGGCATGTGGTAGAGCAGGCGGGGGATCTTCGAGGTCTGGCGCTGGAGGTAGACCTGCGCCGCCCGCGCCCGGCGCCGCTCGGCGGGGGTCGCCTCCAGTCGCGCCTGGTCCAGTGGCTGGTGGCGGGGTGTGCCGACGTGCCGGCGGGAGGTGTCGCCGACCAGTTCGGCGAACTCGCGCCGCAGGACCTCGATCGCGCCGTGGTCGACCGCCATGTGCGAGAACGCGCCCGCGCACGCGATGACCCTGCTGTCCTCGTCGGGAGAGACCGCGACCACGACCCGCATCGCCGGCCGATCCGGGTCGGGGTTGTCGCGCAGCAGGCGGAGGAGCGTCCCCGCCACCGACGTGCGGTCGCGCGGACCCCACCGGCCCTGACCGAGCACCCAGACCTCGAGCGGGAGCGTGCCGGACGCCGCGACCAGCTGCCGCTTCTCCTCGCCGAGGTCGTAGGAGGTGCGCAGGGCCTCGTGCCGCGCGCCCAGCACGGCGATGGTCTCGACCACGTCGTCCACCGAGGCGACGGCCGGCACCGGGAGCTCGACGCAGAGCACCGAGTAGAAGTGGTCGGAGACCTGGCTCAGCCACTGCGCGATGTTGAGCTGACCGAGGGTGAGCGGCCCCTCGGCCTCCCGCGAGCCGGTGACGGGTACCTGGATCGTGCGCTGCGGTGTCAGCCGCACCCGCTGCCGGCGGTGCTGCCCCGGGTCCGCCACGACGGTCACGGTGCTCACCCCACCCGGTCGCGGAAGGCGGCGGCGAGGCGCGTGACCGATCCGACCTGGGAGGACGGGAGGACGTGATCACCCCAGTGGACGGCGAGGTGGTGCCACGACGCTTCGTCGTGCACCACGAGGTCGGGCGTCGGCGGTGGCATGCGCCCCATCCTCCGTGCCGCCATGGGCCGCAGTCCATAGGGCGTGGCGAAGGAGCGCGCCGGACGGGAGCAACTCCGACCGCGCCCATGGGTACGGTCACCTTGGCGTTCTGACAGGCGTCGGTGAAGGCCCGGTAGCTGTACTGCCGCACTTGGACGAGGGGCGCTCGCCGGTTCGGGTGATCGGCCGGTGTCCCCGACCTACGGCGCGACTTCGGGGCCGTTGCCCTCAAGTGCCTGACCGCGATGACGGGTCGGTTCCGCGCCGCGACAACAGGCAGCGTCGTCTGCGGCGGACCGTTCCCGGGGCGGGGAGGCGGGCTCCGCCCCGGGAACGGGAGGTCACCGCTTCCAGAACGGCTTGCGCCGGTGGGGCTCGGCCGGCCGGGATTGGCCTGACGGGGGTTCGGCCAGGGTCTCCAGCGTCGCGATCGCGTGCCGCAGGCGGCGGTCGACCTCGGTGGGATCGGTGGTGGGCACGGCGAGTTCCGCGGCCAGGTCCGACAGCGTCCGCAGCGCCTCGGCGGGCGCGCCCGCGGCCCGCCACGACGCGAGGTGGCGGCCGATGGCCTGGTGCAGGCGCTCGAGCAGGGCAGCAGCCGGTTCTCGCGCTTCGCGCAGCCCGGTCAACGCCTCCGCGGCGAACTCCGCCGGCGCGGGGACGGGCGGCGCGGGTGCGACGGGCTTGGGTGCTGCCAGGTCCGCGCTGCTCGCCACGGCCGCTTCGAGACCGGCACGGGCCCGCGTCTTCCGCGCGCGGGGTGCCGCCGGGGCCGCGGCGGGGACGAACGGCATGGCCGCCATCGGCGCCCCGGCCACCGGCATCCCGGCCGGAGCCGCGCCGTAGCCACCTCCGCGGGCGAACGCGGGGACGGACGACCAGCCGTCGGGCAGTTCGACCGGCTGCGTCACCCGCCGCACCCGACCGCCCTCGTTGACGACCCGTTCGTCCACCGCGACGAACGCGGTGAACCGGGACAGCACGCCGTGCTCCAGCGATGTCCTCACGACCTGCCGCTCCAGGGCGTCGAGGTCGCCCGCGCCCACGACGTAGCGGTCCTCCAGGTCGCGCACCCGAGCCCTGGCCCACAGCGCGGCCAGCCCGGCGTTGTCGCTCGCCACCGCCACCACCCGCTGCCGCCACCCACCCGAGCCGGTGACCTCCACCGCGCCCGACGGCTCGCCCGCGTACCTGCCGGTGACCACGACCGGGACGCCGGGGAACAGGTCGGGCAGCGGCGCGGGGGCCAGCGACCCCTCCTCCACGGCCAGGCCGTCGGCCCGCACCGCCAGGCCGGTCAGCACGGGCGCGCCGATGCGGTGGTGGATGGCACGCATGGCCTCGTCCAGCCGGTCCTCCGACTCGACCAGCTCGCACCGGCCGGTCGAGCCCGCGAGTCGTTGCAGGAACGCCGCGTTGACCGCGCGGTCGATGCCGACGGTGTGCACCCGCACGCCCGCCAGGCTCGTGGCGACCTCGCGCAGCAACCGGTCCTCGTCGCCCACCTGGCCGTCGGTCACCAGCACCAGCACGCGTTCCCGATCGCCCTCCGCGCCGAGCAGCCCGGCCGCGCGCTGGAGGGGGTTCAGCATCTCGGTGCCGCCCCGGGCCTCCAGGCCGGCCAGGAACTCCACCGCGCGGTAGCGGTTGCGGTCGGTGGCCGCGACCAGGCCGGCGGGCAGCTCGTCCGGGCTGTCCAGCCGGTCGTCGAACGCCAGCACGGCGAACCGGTCGTCCGCGCGCAGCGAGTCGACCACGCGGCTCGCGGCCCGGCGCGCCGCGACCACCTTCCAGCCGTGCATCGAGCCCGACCGGTCCAGCACCAGCACCACGTCCCGGCTCGGCAGCCGTCCGCCGGCCGCAGGGGGCAGCACGGTCAGCGCGAACGTGCCGCCCTCGCCGTCCTCGTCCGGGCGCACGGCCAGCGAGGTGCGGACGACGTCGGCGTCGGCGAAGCGCAGGCGCAGCAGGAAGTCGCGGTCCACGCGCGCGCCCGGCTCGACCCGCACGCGGAACCCGCCGGCGGTCTCCTCGGTGACGGTGGCGTGCAGGCTGGCCGAGGGTTCGGCGGGTGGCAGACCGGCCAGGTCGACGTCCACCACCAGGGACAGGCGGACCGGGTTCGGGAAACCGGGCAGCAGCACCGGAGGGCTGATGCGGGAGGCGTCGGGCACCGCGTCGGTGTCGTGGGCCACGCCGTCGCCGACCTGGTCGCCGGGCAGCGGGGTGCCGGGGACGTAGCGGGGTGCGACGACCAGCGGCAGGCGGTACTCGGCGGTGTCGTCCTCGTAGGCGAGCACGCCCACGATCGTGAGGCGCACGGTGATCCGCTCGCCGGGCACGATGTTGCCGACGCGCGTGGTGAACACGCCCGGCCGCTCCTCCTCGGCGATGGCGGCGCGCTTGCCGTCGGAGACGGCCTGGTCGTAGTCGGCCCGCGCGGCCGCGCGTTCCTTGAGCATGCCCTCCACCACGCGGCCGTCGGCCTCCACGCGCAGCGCGGTCACCGCGGCACGGGCGGGCAGCGGGAAGACGTAGGTCGCTTCGAGGGGGTCGGGGTGCGGGTTGTGGAAGGTCTGCGTGATGGTGGTGCGCGAGGCCAGCCCGGTGATGGTCGCGTGGACGTCGACGGCTTCCAGCGGGAGGTTGCCACGCTCGGTGCGCAGGCAGCCCAGGCCGTCGTCCTCGGTGGGCCGGGTGGCCCCGACGTCTCCCACGACTGCGATGCGGGTGCTCATCCGTTGTCCTCTCCAGTGGTCGGGGCCAGACCCGTGCGGGCGAGCAGGTCGAGCAGGGGTGCCGCGGCGGTTTCGATGGCGGCGAGTTCGGCCGCGTCGGGGACGCGGTCGGCAGCGTGGAGCACGAGGGTGACGCCGGGTCCCAGGCGCAGACCGGGCACGACCCGGGTGACGCCGGCGGCCGGGGGCGCGGAGGCCACCGGTGCAGGAGCGGCCGGCGGCATCACTGCGGGTGGCGCGGGTGGCGACGACGCGGGCCGGTCGCGCCAGAAGGCCCCGCTGCGGGACGCCGCGGCACCGTCGTCCGACCGTCCCGCAGGTTCGGCTCGTCCAGTCGGCTCGACCTGCCGCGTCACCCCGGCCAGCTCGGCGAGCCTGCCGTCGTCCGCGCCCACCACCACCGCCTGGATCTCCGCCAGCGTGTGCCCCGCCGCCTGCAACTTCTTGACCGCGACCACCTGGAGCAGGTGCCGCCGCCCGTACAGCGCGGCGCGTCCCCGGTACGCCACCGGCCGATCCACCAACCCGATGGTCGTGTACCACCGGATGGCGCGCCCGTTCGGCAACTCCCGCACCCGGCCGCTCCGCTGGCCGCCGTAATCGTCGGCGAGCAGCGCGGCGACCCGGTCCGGCAGCTGCCCGATCGTCCACAGCTCCTCGTCGCTCACGACACGACTATAACTGACACTGTCAATATGACAGTGTCAGCTTCACCTCCCCGTTCGGTTGGCCGCGACGACGTCCCTGTTGTCGGCGAGTGCCGGGCTCCTGCTTCTCTCGGCGAGAGACCCGCGTCCGAGTGGTGGATCAACCCCGCCGTGATCGGGTGGCCTGTGTGCCCGCGGGTCCACAACGCCATCTCCAGCGCGGTGCGCATGGAGGTGTCGGCCTTGGGCGACGACGGCGATAGACGACTCGAACGGCATCCCGGCCAACCCGTACACGCCCGAAGAGGTGTGCGGCACCGGGTACCGGGTGATCGACTCCCGACCGGCCACTTGGAACGGCAAGGCCTACGGCGGTGTCCACCTGCTGCACAAGTCGGGCGGCTACAAGTACTACGCCGTGGTCCGCGGGTACGCGCCGTACTGCACTCAAGTACGCGGGCTGGACCGGAGCAGCGGTGGCGACGAGCGGATGGGCTGGTGCTCGTAATCCGGCCGTCGGCCGCGCAAAAGCTCCAAGGAATCAATCTTGATCCGCGCACTGATCTTTACAGTCGGGGCCCTTGGCGGAGATTCTTCGACCATCGCCGCTGCCCAGAACGCGCGCGTGCCGGGGAACCGGGTGCATCCCCGCCTTCCGCCTGCTCGGCAACCGCACGGCCAGCCCCCGGTGACATCCAGGCGGTGGATGCACCGACCGTTGCCGGTCGACGGGCGCTCCACGTCCGGCTGACACCAGCGTCGTTGCTAAATGTTAGCGCTAACCAAGGTTCACCTGACAGCGCTGTCGCCGACCTTCATGAGACCTCCATCCGAACGGCGAATCACCCGCATTGCCGTACACCTCCTCCGCAGAGACCGTCTTGTGAGCGTGAACAATGAGTGCCACACTGTCTCCGTCGAAGCCTGCGCCGCTGACGGAAGCCGCCACGTCAAGCCCGCCGGCGGATTGTCGAACCCGGAATTCCGGAGCAACGGGCAGCACAGTGCCCGGCCGTGCGGCAGCACGGATGGCAGCCGGAACGTCGTACGCACCGAGGAGTGAGATCAAGGTGACCGCAACACGACTTCCCCGTTCTCGCAGGGCGGCAACGCTGTTAGCGGCAGGCGTGCTGCTGCTGTCCGCGTTGACGGCGGTACTGCACACGTCGTCCGCGCAGGCGCTGGAGAACGGCGTGGCACGGACGCCGCCGATGGGGTGGAACTCGTGGAACACGTTCGGCTGCAACATCAGCGAGACGTTGATCCGGCAGATGACCGATGCGATGGTCAGCTCCGGCATGCGTGACGCGGGCTACGAGTACGTGGTGGTGGACGACTGCTGGATGAACCCCAACCGGGACTCGTCGGGCAACCTCCAGGGCGACCCGGGCCGGTTCCCCAGCGGCATGAAGGCGCTCGGCGACTACATCCACGCCCGAGGGTTGAAGTTCGGCATCTACCAGGCGCCGCTGGCCGAGACGTGCGCCCAGTACTTCAACTCCTACCCCGGTTCGACCGGGGCGCTGGGCCACGAGGAGCAGGACGCCCGCCAGTTCGCCGCGTGGGGCGTGGACTTCCTCAAGTACGACTGGTGCTCGCCCAGCGGCACGATCGACGACCAGGTGCGCACGTTCGCGAAGATGCGCGACGCGCTGCGCGCCACCGGCCGCCCGATCGTCTACAGCATCAACTCCAACAGCATCCACGACAAGACCGGGCCCCGGCGCAACTGGGGCGACGTGGCGAACATGTGGCGCACCACCGAGGACATCACCAACAAGTGGGACACCGGGCAGACCAACGGCTACCCGATGGGCATCCA